>NZ_JBFBAO010000004.1:0-54143 GCF_040682255.1 Micromonospora sp. NPDC051296
AACTACGGTGTTTTCTGGTTTGCGTGGTTGTGGTGGGGGGGGGGGGGGGGGGGGGTGGGGGGGGGGGGGGGGGGGGGGGGGGGGGGGGTGCCGCCGCCCCCCCCCCCCCCCCCACTCGGAGACCGATTGTTAACAGGGGGCCCCTCCTCTACCGCAGGCGTTAACAAGGGGCCCTTCCTTGCACGTCAGCGGCGGGGGTTGGGCGTGATCCGCGGCAGGACGTACGGCGGCCCGGCGAAGATCAGGTCGGACTTCAGCTCCTGGTACGCCCGCTTGGGCTGGTAGTTCTCGTCGTAGATGGTGGCCAGGCCCTCGGGCGGGTTGTTGAACCAGTTCGGCACCCAGGAGTACTTGTCGGTGAAGCCCCAGACGGTGAACGAGATGCAACTGCGCACGGCGAGGCAGGCCTTCATCAGCACGCTGAAGTTGGCCGCCGATGCCTGCAACCTGGGGTTGATCTCCGCCGAGTCGCCGGCCTGGACCGCCTCGGTCATCTCGCTGCGGACGTCGACCTCGGTGAACGCGGTCGCCAGGCCGAGCGCGGTGAACCTCTTCAGCGCGTCGGTCACCTGGAGGGTGTCGTAGTTGCCGTACTGGGTGCCGAGGTGGCCCTGGCTGCCGACGCCGTCGATCGGGACGCGCTCGGCGAGCAGGCCCTTGACCATGTCGTAGACGAACTGGGTCTTGTCGTTGGCCGGGTTACCGGAGCCGAACGCCTCGATGTTGTAGTCGTTGTAGAACAGCAGCACCTTGGGGTCGGCGGCGCGGGCCCAGCGGAACGCGTCGGCGAGGTAGCCGGGGCCGAGGTGCTGGGCCCAGAAACCCTTGTAGTGCAGGGTGGGTGGGTTGTCCCAGGGGTCGCTGACCGCCTCGTTGACCACGTCCCACTGGGAGATCTTGCCCTTGTAGCGGCTGACCACGGTGGTGATGTGCTTGCGCAGCAGCTCGCGCAGCTC
The DNA here is from genome assembly GCF_040682255.1 of Micromonospora sp. NPDC051296. Taxonomy (NCBI): domain Bacteria; kingdom Bacillati; phylum Actinomycetota; class Actinomycetes; order Micromonosporales; family Micromonosporaceae; genus Micromonospora; species Micromonospora sp. NPDC051296. Next base: position 957 of record NZ_JBFBAO010000004.1, read on the forward strand.
CTGCGTGCTGATGGAGCCGTCGGCGACGCCGCTGGTCAACCATCCGGGCAGCTGGTTCTGCCAGACCAGCACGTGGCCGCGTACGGTCTGCTTGTTGCGTTTGGCGAAGTCGACGAGCTGGTCGGCCGGGCCCCAGTTGTAGTTGCCGCGGGTGGGCTCCAGGCTCTCCCACTTCATCACGTTCTCGGCGGTGACCGAGGAGAACTCGGTGGCGGCTATCTGGCGGTACTGCGGGTCGTTGGCGTTGTTGAGCGCGGCCATGTCGACCGCGGTGCCGATCTGGAGGCCGTGGCGCAGGCCGAGCGTGCGCAGGCTCTGCGCGGTCGGGTCGTAGGGCCGGCTCGCGGTGGCCTGCACGGTGTTCAGCGCCGTGACGGTCGCGACGGCGACCGCGCCGACGGCCATCCATCGTCTCAGCTTCATCTGCCTTCCTTTCGAAATCCAATCGACGAGTGTCGATCTTGGAGGGCGGGACTCGGGCCAGGTCATGCTCGGGTTGGAAGCGGCGATCGGGCCGCGGCTGCCGAGGGCTCGGGCCGATCGCGGGTGACGCCGATAGTTCCAGATGGAAACCGGAAACTTGGTCGAAACATTAGGGCCATCGATGCCCTCGGTCAACCACGAATGCTTCCGGAAATCCACTGTGTGGGCTGCTGGAGCCGTCAGCCACGAGACCGGAAACTTCCGGGGTTGCCAGGCCGCAGCACGGCCTCGCCGATCGGTGGGCGGGCCGGCGGCGCCGCACCGCCGGGGCTCGACCTGCCACGGGAGCGGGTGCGGACGGACGTTTCGTCCCGGGTGGAGCCGGCGGTGGTGTCGGGCCGGGCGGAGGCCGCCCGGCCCGGGTCGGTCGGGTCGGGGTCAGTGTTCGAGATAGGTGGCGTGGTCGAAGTCGGCGTAGCGGCCGTCCCCGCCGAGGTCCTGCACCCAGAGCCCCAGGAACGAGCCGGTGAAGCCCCAGGCGGCGGGTTCGCCGTCGATGATCAACGCGGCGTGCTCGTCGGACAGGATGGTGGCGTCCAACTCGACGGGCACCGGCTGCCAGCCGTGGCCCAGGTCGTAGGCGAAACGCAGCACCGGGCCGTCGAACGTCACCCGCAGGCCGACCCGTCGGGCGCCGCCGGCGTCGACCGTGAGCTGCGGGTACGCGGTGCGCCGGCCGCTGTCGCAGCTGAGCAGCTCCAGCACGATCCGTCCGTCGTCGGCGCGGGTCAGGTAGAGGTAGTGCCAGTTCTGGGTGTTGTAGTAGCCGGTGATCCCGGCCAGGTGGCGGTGGTCGCCGGGGTCGAACTCGACGACGGTCTCCAGCGAGCAGTGTGCCGCCCCCGCCCGCCGCGCCACCAGGCTCGGCGTCTGCTTCCCGACCGGCGACTGTCCACCATAGACGCGCAGGTGTGACGCACGGGACCGCAGGTCGATCCAGTCGTCGGTGGCCGGCCGGCGCAGGGTCGACCACCGGGTGGCCAGCTCGGGCGTTTCGAAGTGGTCGGTGGCCGGTTCGTCGGGCCACGGCTGGGCCGGCAGGTCCGGGGCGGGGATCTCGTCGGCCGGGACGCCGCCGGGGATGCTGGGCCAGCCGCCCGCCGACCAGTCGACCTTCTGCATGGCGGTCTCCCGGCCGAGCACGCAGTTGCCCAGCGGGGTGTAGGGGCGGCCCACCAGGTGGGCGAGGTACCAGTCGCCGTGCTGGGTGCGTACCAGGCTGCCGTGGCCGGCCTTCTGCAGGGCGAGGTCCGGCCGGCCGACGGAGCTGAGCAGCGGCCCGGCCGGGTCGACCTCGTACGGGCCGAACAGCTCGCGCGAGCGGGCGACCGTGACCTGGTGCTCCCAGCTGGTGCCGCCCTCGGCGGTGACCAGCCAGTACCAGCCGTCGTGGCGGTAGAGGTGCGGCCCCTCGGTCAGGCCGACCGCAGTGCCGGTGAAGATGATCCGGGCCTGGCCGACCAGTCGCCGCCGGGCCGGATCGTACTGCTGGATCTCGATGCCGCCGAAGCGGTCGCGGCCCGGTCGCCAGTCGGCGCTCATCGACAGCAGCCAGGTCGTGCCGTCGTCGTCGTGGAACAGCGAGGCGTCGAAGCCGTGCGAGTGCAGCCGCACCGGGTCCGACCACGGGCCGGTGACGGCCGGCGCGGTGGTGAGGAAGTTCTGCGCGTCCCAGTACCCGCTGGCGAAGCTGGCCACGTCGCTGTAGACGAGGTGGAACAGCCCATCGTGGTAGGTCAGGTCCGGTGCCCAGATCCCATTGGAGTCGCCGCAGCCGCGCAGGTCGAGCAGGCGGCGTTCGGTGACGATGCCGCCCAGGGCGCGCCAGTGCACGAGGTCCTTCGAGTGGTGCACGCGTACGCCCGGATACCACTCGAAGGTCGAGGTGGCCAGGTAGTAGTCGTCGCCGACACGCAGGATGGACGGGTCCGGGTGGAAGCCGGTGAGCACTGGATTGCGGATCGACCGGGCTGTGGCCACGTCTGCGATCTCGGTCGACATGTTCGACTCCTTCACGTTCTGATCCCGGTGTTTTTCCGGAAATCTCCACTCCGGAAGCTCCAGAATTCCGCTCACCGTATCGGCTGAGGTCCGCTTGCGACACCCCCTTGACCGCACGCGTCAACGCGTCGTAACGTGCCGGCCATCAATCGAAAATACCGGCAGCGGGCTGAAACTTCCGGGGCCGTGCTTCCGCACCTTCCGCCGACTGTGGCGGCATTCCGAGCACCTCAGACGTTCTCGAAGGGATGAACCATGACAGCGCACATCTCCCGCAGGTCGCTGCTGGGTCTGGCCGGCATGGGCACCGGCGCGCTCCTGCTCGGCGCCTGCGGCGGCGGGGAGTCCAGCGACCCGGACGGCCCACAGACGATCAACTGGTGGCACATCCAGAACACCGAGCCCATGCTGCCGGTCTGGGCGGAGATGGCCAAGGAGTACGAGACCGCGCACAACAACGTCAAGGTCGAGATCCAGCCGCTGGAGAACGAGGCGTTCAAGGCCAAGCTGACCACCGCGACCCAGGCCGGCTCACCGCCGGACCTGTTCCAGTCCTGGGGTGGCGGCGTGTTGCAGCAGCAGGTCGACGCGGGTCTGGTCAAGGACATCACCAAGGACGTGGAGCCCTGGGTCGGCGAGTTGCTGCCGGCGGCGCTGCAGCCGTACACCCTGGACGGCAAGATCTACGGCATTCCGTTCGACGTCGGCATGATCGGCTTCTGGTACAACAAGGACCACTTCGACAAGGCCGGCATCACCTCGCCGCCGACGACCTGGGCCGCCCTGCTGGACGCGGTCGGCAAGCTCAAGGCCGCCGGCACGGTGCCGGTCGCCCTCGCCGGTAAGGACAAGTGGCCGGGGCACTACTACTGGGCGTACCTCGCGATGCGCATCGGTGGCCTGGAGGCGCTGAAGCAGGCGGCCGAGCAGAAGAACTTCGACACCCCGGACTTCGTGGCCGCCGGCGAACGGTTCAAGGAGCTGATCGACCTGCAGCCGTTCCAGCGGGGTTTCCTGGGCGCGGAGTACGGCTCGCCCGACGGTCAGGCCGCGACGATGGGCAACGGCGGTGCCGCGATGGAGCTGATGGGCCAGTGGGCTCCCGCCGTCCAGGCGTCGTCGTCGACCAGCAAGAAGGGCCTCGGCGACCGGCTCGGCTTTTTCACCTTCCCGACCGTCGACGGCGGCAAGGGCGCGGGCACGGACGCCTTCGGCGGCGGCAACGGCTTCGCGGTCGGCCGCAACGCGCCGGCCTCGACCGTGGACTTCCTGCGGACGCTGCTGGAGGTGGGCAACCAGCGCAAGTCCGCCGAAACCGGCGCCGTGCTGCCCACCAACAAGGCCGCCGCCGACGGGATCAAGGACCCGAACAACCAGGTCGTCGCGGCCAGCCTGGCCAGCGCGACCGGCTTCCAGCTCTACCTCGACCAGGCGTACCCGCCGGCGGTCGGCCAGCAGATCAACGACAGCGTCGCCGAACTGGTCGCCGGCACCAAGCGGCCGGACCAGATCGTCAAGGACATCACCACGGTGGCGAAGAGCCAGTAGCGATGCCGGCAAGCCGAACCCCGTACGACGATCGAGTGGAGCGGGCACGATGAGTCCCTCACCGGTGACCGGTCTGCGACGCGACGTCGCGGTGCCCGAACTTGCGCCGGCGGTCCCGGCGGCCCACCGTGGCCGCCGGGGCCGCCCCCGCGGTCTGGTCACCATCGCCCTCTTCCTGGCCCCGGCCCTGGTGCTGTTCCTGCTGCTGGTCATCGCGCCGATCGTGGTCGCGGCGTACGCCAGCATGTACAAGTGGAACGGCTTCGGCCTGCCGGAGGACTACGTCGGCCTGGACAACTTCACCCGGGCCTTCAGCGACCCCGTCTTCCAGGGCGACCTGTGGCGGGCAGGGATCCTGATCGTGTTGTCGCTGCTGATCCAGCTGCCCGCGTCGCTCGGTCTGGCGATGCTGCTCAACCAGCCGCTGCGCGGCCGCAGCGTCTACCGGCTGCTGTTCTTCGCCCCGTACGTGCTCTCCGAGGTCACCACGGCGGTGCTGTTCACGCTGGTGTTCTCGCCGAACCGGGGGCTGGGTGACGCCCTGTCGGGTCTGCTCGGGGTGGAAGCTGTCTTCGCTGACCCGGACACCGTGCTGTTCGCCCTGTTCCTGGTGATCTCCTGGAAGTATTTCGGCTTCCACATGATCCTCTACCTGGCCGGCCGGCAGAACATTCCCCGGGAGCTGACCGAGGCCGCCACCACCGACGGGGCGACCAGCTGGCAGGTCTTCCGGCACGTGACGCTGCCGCTGCTCGGGCCCACCATCCGGATCAGCATCTTCCTCTCCGTGATCGGCACCATCCAGCTGTTCGACATGGTCTGGGTGCTCACCGGCGGTGGGCCCATCCACGCCTCGGAGACCATGGCGGTGACGATGTTCCAGCACGGCTTCCGCCGTTTCGAGGTCGGCTACGCCAGCGCGATCAGCATCATCATGTTCCTGCTGAGCCTCGTGTTCGCCCTGTTCTACCAGCGGGTCGTCATGCGCCGGGACACCGAGGGCGCGATCACCACCAGGGGAGTCCAATGATGACCGCGCCGAAGCCCGCGCAGCGGACCCGCCACCTCGGACTGCACCTGGTCTCCGTCGCCATCGGCGCGCTGATCGTGGTGCCCGTGCTCTTCGGCGTACTCGGCGGTTTCAAGGACAACGGGCAGCTGTCGACCAACCCGCTCGGGCTGCCGGACCCGTGGGTCTTCGAGAACTACGTCGGCATCGTCGGTTCCGGGGTGTTCTGGCGGCAGCTGGGCAACAGCACCCTCATCGCGCTGGCCACCGCCGTCGTGGTGGTGGGCGCCGCGGCGATGGCCTCGTTCGTCTTCGCCCGCTTCGCGTTCCGCGGCCGGGAGCTGCTGTTCACCCTGTTCGCGGTCGGGTTGATGTTCCCGTTCGCGGTGGCCATCCTGCCGCTGTTCATCCTGCTGCGCAGCATGGGCCTGCTGGACAATCCGCTCGGCGTGATCCTGCCGCAGGCCGCCTTCGGGCTGCCGGTCACCATCATCATCCTGCGCCAGTTCTTCCGGACCATCCCCGCCGAGGTCGAGGAGGCGGCGACGTTGGACGGGTGCACGGCCTTCGGGTTCTTCTGGCGGATCCTGCTGCCGATGGCCCGGCCGGCGTTGGCCACCGTGTCGGTGCTGGCGATCGTGGCCAGTTGGAACAACTTCATGCTGCCGCTGGTCGTCTTCACCGACCAGAGTTGGTGGACACTGCCCGTCGGGGTCCAGGCGTTCCAGGGCCAGTACGCTGACGACACCGCCCGGGTGCTGGCGTACGTCGTACTGTCCATGGTTCCGGCGCTGGGCTTCTACGCCGTAGCCGAACGTCAGCTCGTCGGCGGTCTGGCCGGCAGCGTCAAGGGATGAGCGAGCAGAGGGAGGGCACCGCGTGGCTGCCAACGACAACCGGACAGTGACCATCGCCGCGATCGCGCGCCTGGCCGGGGTTTCGGTGCCGACGGTGTCGCGGGTGATCAACGGTCGTTCGGATGTGGCCCCGCAGACCCGGGAGCGGGTGGAGGAGCTGCTGACCCGGCATGGCTACCGGCGCCGGCCGCCGAGCATGCGGGCGAGTTCCGGCCTGCTGGATCTGGTCTTCCCTGACCTCGACAGCCCGTGGGCGGTGGAGATCATCCGGGGTGTGGAGGATGTCGCCCACGCCGCAGGGGTGGGCACCGTGGTCTCCGCCATCCACCGCCGTACGTCGTCGGCCAAGCAGTGGCTCGACAACATCCGGACCCGGTCCACCGAGGGCGTCATCTTCGTGACCTCCACCCTCGAACCGCCGCAGCAGGCCGATCTGCGCCGGCTCAACATTCCCGTGGTGATCGTCGACCCGGCCGGTGTGCCGGCCCAGGACGCGCCGACGATCGGCGCCACCAACTGGGCGGGCAGCCTGCGGGCCACGGAGTACCTGATCGGTTTGGGGCACCGGCGGATCGGATTCATCGCCGGACTGCCGCAGCTGATGTGCAGCCGGGCCCGGATGGACGGCTACCGCGCGGCGCTGGAGACGGCCGGCATCCCCATCGACGACCGGCTGATCCAGCCGGGCAACTTCTATCACGAGGCCGGTTTCTCCGGTGGGGTGCGGTTGTTGGGGTTGGCGGATCCGCCGACGGCGATTTTCGCGTCGAGTGACCAGATGGCGTTGGGTGTGTACGAGGCGGTGCGTCAGCGGGGGCTGCGGGTGCCGGACGACATCAGTGTGGTCGGGTTCGATGATCTGCCGGAGGTGCGGTGGTGTTCGCCGCCGTTGACCACGGTGCGTCAGCCGTTGGCGGAGATGGGGATGTTGGCCGCGCGGACGGTGTTGCGGCTGGCCAAGGGCGAGAAGGTGGAGAGCCCGCGGATCGAACTCGCCACCGAACTCGTCGTCCGTGACAGTGCGGCGGCACCTCGGGGTTGACGGCCCGCTGGTCGACCGGCCCGGCGGCCACCCCGGGCCTGCCGGCCGGTTCCGTGTGACCTGCGCCAACTACCGGTAGGCGTGCGAAAGTTCCGGCACTAGGGTGTGGGACGGCAGCCGGCCGCCCGTCCCGGTTGCCCCTGGTCGCCGTACGGGCTGTCGCCGTATCGGCTGGGTTAGGGAGTGCTGTGGCTGCCAGAGACACCCGCAAGGTCACCATCTCGGCGATCGCGGACCTGGCCGGGGTTTCGGTGCCCACGGTGTCGCGGGTGCTCAATGGTCGGTCGGATGTGGCCCCGCAGACCCGGGAGCGGGTGGAGGAGCTGCTGACCCGGCACGGTTATCAGCGCCGGCCGTCCAGCGTGCGAACGAGTTCGGGCCTGCTGGATCTGGTCTTCAACGACCTGGACAGCCCATGGGCGGTGGAGATCATCCGGGGTGTGGAGGACGTCGCGCACGCCGCCGGAGTGGGCACCGTGGTCTCCGCCATCCACCGCCGCACCTCCTCCGCGCAGCAGTGGCTCGACGGCATGCGCCGACGCGGCACCGAGGGCGTCATCTTCGTGACCTCGATGGTGGAGCCGCCGTTGCAGGACGAGCTGCGCCGACTTGGCGTGGCGCTGGTCGTCGTCGACGCCGACGGCCTGCCGACCCGGGAGGCGCCGACGATCGGCGCCGCCAACTGGGCCGGCGGCCTGCGGGCGACGGAGTACCTGATCGGTCTGGGGCACCGGCGGATCGGATTCATCGCCGGGCCGCCGCAGCTGATGTGCAGTCGCGCCCGGATGGACGGTTACCGGGCCGCCCTGGAGGCTGCCGGGCTGGCCGTGGACGACGATCTCGTGTGCCCCGGGGACTTCTACCACGAGGCCGGTTTCTCCGGTGGGGTGCGGTTGTTGGGGTTGGCGGATCCGCCGACGGCGATTTTCGCGTCGAGTGACCAGATGGCGTTGGGTGTGTACGAGGCGGTGCGTCAGCGGGGGCTGCGGGTGCCGGACGACATCAGTGTGGTCGGGTTCGATGATCTGCCGGAGGTGCGGTGGTGTTCGCCGCCGTTGACCACGGTGCGTCAGCCGTTGGCGGAGATGGGGATGTTGGCCGCGCGGACGGTGTTGCGGCTGGCCAAGGGCGAGACGGTGGAGAGCCCCCGGGTGGAGTTGGCCACCGAGCTCGTCATCCGCGACAGTGCGGCCCCACTCGGGTAGCAGCCGATCGATAGTCTTCCGGAAGTTGTTGACGCCCGCCCGGCTTCTGCCCTCGGCAGATCCGCTGAGGGTGAACGGGGTTCCTGACCAGCACAGACGACCGGCAGGGTGGACGGCATGAGACTTCTCATGCTGGGCGGGACGGGATTCGTGGGCGGGGCGACGGTCGCCGAGGCGGTCCACCGTGGCTGGTCGGTAACCGTGTTCAACCGGGGGCGGCACGGGGCGCCTCCGCAGGGCGTACGGCGACTGGTGGGTGACCGGACGGCGGCCGACGGGCTGACCGCGCTGGCCGGTGGTGAGTGGGACCTCGTCGTCGACACCTGGGACGGCGCACCCCGGGCCGCGCAGGCGACGGCGCGGGCCCTGGCCGGCCAGGTCGGCCACTACGTCTACGTCTCCAGCGCGTCCGTCTACGCCCCGCCGGTGGCGGCCGGGGCGACCGAGCAGGCCCCGGTGGTCGACGCCGACCCGGGCGCCGTCGACGGCGACTATCCGACGCTGAAATCCGGTGCCGAGCGGGCGCTGCGTGAGGTCTTCGGCGACCGCGTGCTGCTCGCCCGGGCCGGGCTGATCCTCGGCCCGGGGGAGGACATCGGCCGGCTGCCGTGGTGGCTGACCCGCGTCGCCCGGGGCGGCGACGTCCTCGCACCCGGCCCGGCCGACCTGCCGGTGCAGTACGTCGACGTCCGGGACCTGGCGGCCTACCTGCTGGACGCCGGAGCCGCGCGCCGCGGTGGAGCGGTCAACGTGGTGAGCCGGCCCGGGCACACCACCACCGGTGAGCTGCTCACCGCCTGCCTCGCGGCCACCGGCGCCGACGCCCGACTGCGCTGGGCCGACCCGGAACAGCTCCTCGCCGCCGGCGTGGTGCCGTGGAACGATCTGCCGATCTGGATCCCCGCAGGCCACGAGTACCGGTGGATGCAGCAGCTCGACGTCGGCCGCGCGTACGCCGACGGGCTGACCTGCCGGCCGGTGGCCGACACCGTCACGGACACCTGGTCGTGGCTGCGCCGGGTCGGTGCCGTCCCGGCCCGAGCCGGGCGGCCGGCCCGGGCACCGGTCGGCCTCGACCCGGCCCGGGAAGCCGCCCTGCTCGCCGCGATCGGCGTGGAACAGCCGGTCCCGATGCCGCCCGGGTGACGCCGGATCGACCTACGCCAGGCGCACCGGCAGGTCCAGCACCTCGTCGACCCGGCGGCGGGGAGTGGGCTGCCCAGGCTGGCCGTACCCGATCCGCATCACCATCTGCGGGGTGCCGAACCGCCCCAGCGACATCCGCAGCTGCTCCCGGGCCGGCGGCACCTCGATCGGCTGGGACATCATCGACACGGACAGCCCGGCGTCGGTGGCGGTGAGCAGCACCCGCTGCAACGCCTGGCCGGCGACGACCTGGTCGACGGCGGTATTGCCGGCCGAACCGAGCACCGCCACCAGCGGCTCCGGTTCGAAGTCCCGGCCCGGGGCCCGCTGCGCACCGCCGAAGCCCCGCGACGGGAGCAGGTCCTGCGGCTCGGCCTGCGGGCCGCCGGCGGCTGCCGGTACCCCGTCGGGCGCGTGCGCGGCGCGTACCCACGCCTCCCGCTCCGCCCGGTAGGCCGGGTCACGTTCGAGGACCCGGTGCGCGCTGTGGGCGATCTCGGCGAACGCGTTGACCGCGCTGACCCCGATCAGCAGCTCCAGCCAGCCGTGCTCGGCCCGGGCCGCCTCGCCGAGCTGCCAGCGGGCGTCGGCCGGCACCGGGTCGGGCCAGAACGGGGCACGGTTGCTGAACCGGCGGGGGATGGCCGCGTACAGGTTCTGCTCGGCGGGGGTGGGCCGGCGCGGCAGGTCCGGCAGCAGCCGGGCCACCACGTCCGGTTCCGCCGGGTACGGGCGTAGCCGGACCATTGCCGGGGTGCCCGCCACCGCCAGGGCCAGGCGCAGGTTGAACAGGGCCGCCCCGCCGGCGACGCGGGCACCCCAGCCGCTCGGGTCGGTGGCGGGTAGCCGGCGGGCCGGGTCGACGAGCACCTCGATCCCGCCGTCGCGCAGCCGGAACCGCCACGGCTGGACGTTGTGCAGGGACGGCGCGCGGATCGCATCGGTCGCGGCGGCCCGAAGCTGTTCGACGGTGTAGCCGGTTTCCATGGTCCTGCCCCCTCACGCTCGCCCGGTACACCCCCACGGTGCCTCCCGACCACCCCCTCCGAGCAGGGCCACACGTCCCGTCCCCCCAGGACCCCCACCACCCACCTCATCCCCGTCTCGCTCGGTTGATCATGAAGTTGGCGGGTGGTGTGGAGATCGAAGTCCCCGCCAACTTCATGATCAACAGGGTGGGTGGGGCGGGTTGGGACCTTTGGCCCGTGCGGGGAGGGGGTGGGAGCGGGTAGAAAAGGGGGATGATCCGGGTTTTCCTGCTCGACGACCATGAGGTCGTCCGTCGTGGCCTCGCCGACCTGTTGCACGCCAGTGGCGACATAGAGGTGGTCGGCGAGTCCGGCTCGGCCCAGGAGGCGGCCCGCCGGATCCCGGCGCTGCGGCCCGACGTGGCGATCCTCGACGCCCGGCTGCCCGACGGCAACGGCATCGACGTCTGCCGCGACATCCGGGCGGTGGACTCCTCGATCAAGGGACTGATTCTCACCTCGTACGAGGACGACGAGGCGCTGTTCGCGGCGATCATGGCCGGTGCCTCCGGGTACGTGCTCAAGCAGATCCGCGGCACTGACCTGGTCGACGCGGTGCGCCGGGTGGCGGCCGGCCAGTCGCTGCTCGACCCGGCGATCACCACCCGGGTGCTGGAGCGCATCCGCAGCGGCGTGGAGCAGCCCCGCGAGCTGCAGTCGCTCACCGAGCAGGAGCGGCGGATCCTGGAGTACGTCGCCGAGGGGCTGACCAACCGGGAGATCGCCGGCAAGATGTTCCTGGCCGAGAAGACGGTCAAGAACTACGTCTCCAGCGTGCTGGCCAAGCTCGGCCTGGAACGGCGCACCCAGGCCGCAGTGCTGGCCACCCGGCTGCTCGGCAAGACCCACTGACCCGATTCACCGAGCGCTCGGCCGGTCCGGTCAGTCGCGCAGGGGGACCGACCAGTGCAGTTCGGTGCCGTGTGGGTGGGCCGGGCGTACCTCGAAGGTGCCGGCGTGGCGTTCGGCGCGCTCGCGCAGGTTCACCAGCCCGCCCCGGGCGGCGGCCGGATCGCACCCCACCCCGTTGTCGGTGACCACCAGGGTGAGTCGGGTGGCGTCGACGCGTACCGCGACCGACACCGCCGACGCCTCGGCGTGGCGTACGGCGTTGGACAGCGCCTCACGGAGCACGGCGGTGAGCTCGGGGCGGATCGGGTCCGGGACGGCGCTGTCGATCGGCCCGGTCAGTTCCAGCCGTGGCCGGAAGCCCAGCGACTCCGCAGCCACCTCCATTGCCTCGCGGATCTCGGTGCGCAGCGCCGCGCTCACCGGACTGCGCAGCTCGAAGATGGTGCGGCGGATGTCCTTGATGGTGGCGTCCAGGTCGTCGACGGCGGCGTTGACCCGCTTGGCCAGCTCGGGGCGGCCGGCCAGCGGGACCGCGCTCTGCAACTGCAGGCCGGTGGCGAACAGCCGCTGGATGACCACGTCGTGCAGATCCCGGGCGATCCGCTCGCGGTCCTCCAGGACCACCAGCTGCTCCCGTTCCTCCTGGCCGCGGGCGCGTTCCATGGCCAGCGCGGCCTGCCCGGCGAAGCTGCCCAGCAGCACCACGTCGTCGTCGGTGGCGCCGCCGTGCTCAACCCCGTACGCGATGACCAGGACGCCGTGCAGCGTGTCGGCGGTGGCCAGCGGGGAGATCACCGCCGGCCCGGTGTGCAGCACCGCCGGCCAGGGCGCGGCGTGGGCGAGGTCGTCCACCGAGTCGTGCCGGCCCTCGGCGATCGAACCGGCGAAGCTGGTGTCGGCGGCCGGCAGCACCGTGCCGACCAGCGCGCGGGCCTGGGCGCCGGCGCCGTCGACGACCTCCACGGTGAAGTGGTCGGCCTCGTCGTCGTAGAGCAGCACCAGGGCCAGCTCGGCCTCGGCGACCTCCCGGGCGCGGCGGGCCACCAGCGTCAGCGCGTCGGTGCGGCGTACCTCGCCGAGCAGCAGCGAGGTGATCTCCGCGGTGGCGGCCAGCCAGCGTTCCCGCCGGTGGGCCAGCGCGTACAGCCGGGCGTTCTCGATCGCCACGCCGGCCGCCGCCGCGAGCGCCACGACGATCTCCTCGTCGTCCTCGGTGAACTGGGCGCCGCCCTGCTTCTCGGCCAGATAGAGGTTGCCGAAGACCTGGTCGCGGATGCGCACCGGCACCCCGAGGAAGGTGTGCATCGGCGGGTGGTGCGGCGGGAACCCGTAGGACCGCGGGTGCTGGGTGATGTCCGGCATCCGCAGCGGTTTCGGGTCGTCGATGAGCAGGCCGAGCACGCCCCGGCCGTGCGGCAGGTCACCGATCTTCGCGTGCAGCTCCGGGGAGATGCCGTGGGTGATGAAGTCGTGCAGCATCCGGTCGGGGCCGACCACGCCGAGCGCGCCGTACCGGGCGCCGGCCAGTTCGCAGGCCGACTCGACGATTCGTTGCAGGGTGCTGCGCAGATCCAGGTCGGTGCCGATGCCGACGACCGCGTCGAGCAGGGCGCGCAGCCGTTCCCGGCTGGTCATCACCTCGCCGACCCGGTCCAGCATCTCCTGCAGCAGCTCGTCCAGGTGGACCCGGGACAGCGGGCTCAGCCCGAGCGAGGGTGGCTCGTGCCGGGGGTTCGGTGCGCCGACGGTCACCCGGCGATGCTATCCGGCGTCGGTCACGCGCCGCCGTCCACCGCCGAGGTGTCCACCACCTGCTCGCGGGGCAGTCGCGGGGTGTGCGGCGGGCCGGCGTGGGCCGGGTCCGCGATGCCCAGGCGCAGCACGAGGTACGGGTAGCCGAGCCCGGCCAGCACCTGGCGCAGGGTCTGCCGGGTCGCCGGCACCTCCACCACCCCGCTCAGCGGCACCGCGGAGACACCCAGCCGGGTGGCGGTCAGCCAGGCCGCGGAAAGTGCCTCACCGGCGCGCAGCCAGCTCACCGGCTCGTCCTCCTCGCCGTACAGCAGCCCGTACGACGCCGCCTGGTCGTGCCCCGGACCGACCGGCAGGGTGCCCGGGCGGCCGAAGTCCCGGCCCGGCACGGTGGTCTGCGGGGGCTGCTCCGGCAGCACCTCCGGGGTCAGCCCCATCCCGCCGGCGCGGCTCGTCCAGTAGTCCAGCTCCTCGCGCAGCTGCGAATCCTCCGCCTCGACCGTGGCGGCGTGCGAGGCGGAGGCCGCCAGTTGCAGCACCTGGTCGCGGTCGAGGATCTCCAGGCGGGCGCCCTCCCGGCCGGCGGCCGACGCGATGGCGCTCAGCGTGTCGTCGGCGATCGGCTCGCCGCTGACCGGCCGCCGGTCGGTGTGCCGCACCTGCATGCACTGCACCATGCGCATCGCGTCCGGGTCGGCGCCGATGGGCTGCGGGTCGGTCAGCCGGGCGAGCAGGTCGGGATCGGCCGGGTCGGGCATCCGGTGGACGGTCGCCGTCCAGCCCTCGGCGGCCAGCGCCAGCCGGGCGTGGTGCAGCGCCGCACCGCAGCTGAGGGTGAGCAGCTCACCCTCCGGGTCGGTCGCCGCCAGCTGGCGGTCGCGGGCCACCCGCAGCTCCAGCGCGTCGGGCAGCACCCGCCAGCGCCACGGCTGGGTGTTGTGCACCGACGGCGCGTGACCGGCCATCGCGGCGGCCTCCGCCAGGGCGGTGGTCAGCGGGCGGTGGGTAGCCGGCGTCTGGTGGCTCATCGTCACGACCTTTCCGTGTGTCCCCATCGTGCCGTACCTCGGTACGGCCGTGGGGCGGGTCCAGTTCATCCTGCGTGAGGAGCCGGCCGCACGCACGGCCCGCCGGTCCTGTCCGGACGGGCACTCCGGCCCGGATTCTGCCCGGACCGCCCGCCGCGGCACCCCGATGGTTGGGACGATCCGCAGGTGGGGGCGCAGTCGGACGCGGAAGGGCCGGATCGCGATACGGCCGAGTGCCTGCCCGCGCAGCCGGCGCGGCAGCAGGCCGGTCAGCCCGGCCAACCCCGTCAGCCCGGCCAGCCTGCTCAGCGGCGCGCCCGGTGGTGGCTGTGGACGCCGCTGACCGGGCTGACCGTGCTGGTGCTGGCCGGGGCGGCGCTGCGGTTGACCGGCCGGACCGGTGCGGCCGACGCGGTGTGGGCGGTGGTCACGTTGACCGCGCTGCTGCCCGCCGCCGTCTCGGTGCTGCGTGACCTGTGGCGGCGGCGCTTCGGCGTGGACGTGATCGCGGTGCTGGCGTTGGCCGGCGCGCTCGGCGTCGGCGAGTACCTGGCCGGAGCGGTGATCGCGGTGATGTTGGCCACCGGTCGGACGCTGGAGGCGTACGCGCAGCGCCGGGCGACCCGTGACCTGCGAGCCCTGCTTGCCCGGGCGCCGCGTACCGCGCGTCGGCGCACCGCCGAGGGCGGCGTCGAGGTGGTGCCGGTGGACCGGGTGGCGGTGGGGGACCGGCTGCTGGTCGGCCCCGGTGACGTGATCGCGGTCGACGGCGTCACCGAGTCACCGGCGACGCTGGACGAGTCGGCGGTCACCGGGGAGTCCCGGCTGGTCGAGCGGGCGGCGGGGGAGGCGGTGGCCAGCGGCGTGGTCAACGCCGGGGCCGGGTTCGGGCTGCGGGCGACCGAGAGCGCGGAGCGCAGCACGTACGCCGGGATCGTCCGGCTGGCCGAGGAGGCGACCGCCCGCAAGGCCCCGACGGTACGGCTGGCCGACCGGTACGCCGCGGCCTTCGTACCGTTCACCCTCGCCCTGGCCGGGCTGGGCTGGCTGCTGTCCGGCGAGTTCGTCCGGGCGGTGGCGGTGCTGGTGGTGGCGACCCCGTGCCCGTTGCTGCTGGCCACCCCCATCGCCATCGTCTCCGGGCTGTCGCGGGTGGCCCGCCGGGGCGTGCTGGTGCGCGACGGCGGCTCGCTGGAGGTGCTGGGTCGGGCCCGCACCCTGCTGGTCGACAAGACCGGCACGCTCACCGCCGGCCGGCCCCGGGTCGCCGAGACCGTCGTCGCGCCGGGCGGCGACCCCGACGAGGTGCTGCGGCTGGCCGCCTCGGTGGAGCAGCTGTCCCCACACGTGCTGGCCGCGGCGCTGGTCCGGCAGGCCCGCGACCGGGGGTTGCGCCTGGTCACCCCGACGGAGGTGACCGAGGAACCGGGCCGGGGGGTGAGCGGCCGGGTGGACGGGCGGCGGGTCCGGGTCGGGCAGTTCGCCGGGGGTCTGCCGGAGTGGGCCGAAGGGGCCCGATCCCGGGCCGAGGCGGCGGGGCACTCCGTGGTCTGGGTGGCCGACGACGCCGGGCCGCTCGGCGCGGTGCTGCTGGAGGATCCGGTACGCCCCGACGCCCGCCGGGCCGTGGACCGGCTGCGCGCCGCCGGACTGGCCCGGATCGTGATGGTCACCGGGGACCGACCGGGCACCGCCCGGCGGGTCGCCGAGGCGGTCGGGGTGGACGACGTGCTGGCCCGGTGCACGCCGGAGGAGAAGGTGGCCCGGGTACGGGCCGAGGCGGACCGGGCGGTCACCGTGATGGTCGGCGACGGGGTGAACGACGCCCCGGCGTTGGCGGAGGCGCACGTGGGGGTGGCGATGGGCGCCACCGGGGCGACCGCCTCGGCCGATGTCGCCGACGCCGTGCTCAGCGTCGATCGGCTCGACCCGCTCGCCGACGCCGTCGAGGTGGCCCGGTACGCCCGCCGGATCGCCGTGCAGAGCGCCACCGTGGGGATGGGCCTGGCGGTTCTCGCGATGGGGTTCGCGGCGGCCGGCTGGCTGCCACCGGTGGCCGGGGCCTTCCTGCAGGAGGGGATCGACGTGCTGGTGATCCTCAACGCGCTGCGCGCGCTCGGCGGCGGCCCGCGCGGCGCCGCGCCGGGCTGATCCGCGGCGGCCGGCGGGGCGACCCGCGCCGGTCCGACCTGGCCGGGCCGGACCGGCGGGGCCGTTCAGCGTTCCCGGATCACCGCCACCGGGCAGTGTGCGTGCTGGATGAGCTGCTGGCTGACCGAGCCGAGCAGCATGCCGCGCAGCCCGCCGCGGCCCCGGGTGCCGACCACCACCAGTTGCGCGCTGCGGCTGGCGTCGATGAGCAGGCCGGCGGGGGCGGCGGCGGCCGTCTCGACGGTCACCTCGACGTCGGGGAAGGTGTTCTGCCAGCGGCGCAGCGGCTCGTCCAGCTCGGCGGTGTGTTCGGCGCCCGCCGCGTCGCGGGCCTGCTCGCCGGTGAGGTGCCACTGTTCGCGTCGCGGCTGCCAGGCCCGCACCACATGCAGCGGCACCCGGCGCAGGGCCGCCTGCTCGAAGGCGAAACCGAGGGCCACCAGGGAGTGCTCGGAGCCGTCGACGCCGGCCGCGATGTGCCCGGCCCGGGCGGCGTCGGCCGTCTCGGCGCGGACCACCACCACCGGACAGTGCGCGTGCGCGGTGACACTGACGGCGGTCGAGCCGGCGAGCAGACCGGCGAAGCCGCCGTGCCCGCGGCTGCCCAGCACCAGCAGGCCGGCCTGCGTCGAGCTCTCCTCCAGCACCAGGGCGGGCGGGCCGTCGAGCACCTCGCCCCGGACGGTCAGGTCGGGATGGGCGGCGGCGGCGTCGGCCGCCGCCTTGCCGACCAGCTCCTCGACCTGCTGCCGGGCCTGCTCGTCCGGCCACATCCCCGGCGTCACGCCGGGCCCGACCCAGCCGGCCACGGTGAGCCACTCGAAGACGTACGCCAGCCGGACCGTCCGGCCGTCGCGGCGGGCCTGATCCAGCGCCCAGCCCAGGGCCGCCGCCGCGTCCGGGGAGCCGTCGTAGCCCACCAGGATCTCCGCGTCGGTCATGACAGCGCCTCCTCAGTTGGTCTCTTCGGTGGGGCGGACCCAGCGCCACTCGGCCACCCGGGGGTCGTCCTCGCCGTACCGGCGGGTGTAGTCGCGGCAGGCCTGGCGGGCGTCGCTCATCTCCTGCCGCAGGTGCGCCGCGCGGGCGGCCAGCCCGGGCACCCGGTCGATCACGTCGATCACGAGGTGGAAGCGGTCCAGGTCGTTGAGCATCACCATGTCGAACGGCGTGGTGGTGGTCCCCTCCTCCTTGTAGCCGCGTACGTGCAGGTTGCGGTGGTTGGTGCGGCGGTAGGTGAGCCGGTGGATCAGCCACGGGTAGCCGTGGTACGCGAAGATGATCGGCTTGTCGCGGGTGAACAGGGTGTCGAACTCGGAGTCCGGCAGGCCGTGCGGATGCTCGCTGGACGGCTGGAGCCGCATCAGGTCGACCACGTTGATCAGCCGTACCTTCAGCTCGGGCAGGTGCTGGCGCAGCAGCTCCGCCGCCGCGAGGGTCTCCAGCGTCGGTACGTCTCCGGCGCAGGCCAGGACGACGTCCGTCTCGTTACCGTCGTCGGTGCTGGCCCAGTCCCAGATGCCCACCCCGCGTCGGCAGTGCTGGATGGCCTCGTCCATGGTCAGCCAGTTCGGTGCGGCCTGCTTGCCGGCCACCACCACGTTGATGTAGTGCCGGCTGCGCAGGCAGTGGTCCATGGTGGAGAGCAGGGTGTTCGCGTCCGGGGGCAGGTAGACCCGGACGACCTCGGCCTTCTTGTTCATCACGTGGTCGATGAAGCCCGGGTCCTGGTGCGAGAAGCCGTTGTGGTCCTGCCGCCAGACGTGGCTGGAGAGCAGGTAGTTCAGCGACGCCAGCGGCTGACGCCAGGGGATGCCGCGGGTCACCTTCAGCCACTTGGCGTGCTGGTTGACCATCGAGTCGACGATGTGGATGAACGCCTCGTAGCTGGTGAAGATGCCGTGCCGGCCGGTCAATAGGTAGCCCTCCAGCCAGCCCTGGCACAGGTGTTCGGAGAGGACCTCCATCACCCGCCCGTCGGGGGAGAGATGGTTGTCGTCGGGGACCGTGCCGGCCATCCAGGCCCGGTCGGTGACCTCGAAGGCCGCCTGGAGCCGGTTGGAGGCGACCTCGTCCGGACCGAAGAGGCGGAAGGTCTGCGGGTTGGTGGCGATCACGTCGCGGACCCACTTGCCGAGCTCACCGGTGGCGCCGGTGACCGTCGCACCGGGGTGGGGCACGTCGACGGCGTAGTCGCGGAAGTCCGGCAGCTCCAGGTCGCGCAGCACCACCCCGCCGTTGGCGACCGGGTTCGCGCTCATTCGCCGGTCGCCCCGAGGCGGCAGCGCGGTCAGCTCGTCGACCGGAGCGCCGGTCGCGTCGAACAGTTCCTCCGGCCGGTAGCTGCGCAGCCAGCGTTCCAGTTCGGCCAGGTGCGCCGGGTTGGTGCGTACGTCGGCCAGCGGCACCTGGTGGGCGTGGTAGGTCCCCTCGACCTGCTTGCCGTCGACGACGCGCGGGCCGGTCCAGCCCTTCGGGGTACGCAGGACGATCATCGGCCACCGGGGACGCGTCACGGCCGCACCCGAGCGGGCCTGGCGCTGGATCGCGGCGATCTCGTCGAGCACCCGGTCGAGGGTGGCGGCGAGCGCCTCGTGCACGGCGGCCGGTTCGTCCCCGGCGACCACGTACGGCTGGTACCCGTAGCCGCGCATGAGGTCGAGCAGGTCGGACTCGGGGATCCGGTCCAGCACGGTCGGGTTGGCGATCTTGTATCCGTTGAGGTGCAGGATGGGCAGCACCGCGCCGTCGCGGGCGGGGTTCAGGAACACGTTGGACAGCCAGCTGCCGGCGAGCGGCCCGGTCTCCGCCTCGCCGTCGCCGATGACGCAGGCGACCAGCAGGTCCGGGTTGTCGAAGGCCGCGCCGTAGGCGTGGCTGAGCGCGTACCCCAGCTCGCCGCCCTCGTGGATCGAACCCGGCACCTCCGCCGCGACATGGCTCGGGATGCCGCCGGGGAAGGAGAACTGCCGGAACAGCCGGGTCATACCGGCCTCGTCCCGGCCGGTGTTGTGGTACTGCTCGCTCCAGGTGTCCTCGAGCCAGGTGTTCGCGACGATCGCCGGGCCGCCGTGGCCGGGGCCGGTGACGAAGATGGCCGACAGGTCACGGGCGACGATGACCCGGTTCAGGTGGGCGTAGATCAGGTTCAGGCCGGGGGAGGTGCCCCAGTGCCCCAGCAGGCGGGGCTTGACGTGTTCGGCGGCCAGCGGTTCGCGCAGCAGGGGGTTGTCCAGCAGGTAGATCTGCCCGACCGTCAGGTAGTTCGCCGCCCGCCAGTAGGCGTCCAGCTGGCGCAACTCGTCATCGGTCAGGGTGCTCTGCAGGTCTAGGGCGGTGTCCATACTGGTTGAGCCTCTCGCGGGTCGGTGGATCCTGCATCCGCAACGCGCGGTTTCCATTCCTCAGCTTCGCCGGATCGGCGGGCGTGGATCAGGGCCGTTGGTCCCGCCCACCCGGGTGTCACGACCCGTCGCCCGGCGGGCCGGACGCGCCGCGTACCACGATCACCGGCGACGGGGCGTGGTAGAGCAACGACTGGCTGACCGCGCCGAGCATGCCGCGCCACGGCTCGTCGCCCCGGGCGGCGACCACCGTCAGCTGCGCCGAGCGCGACTGTTCGACCAGCACGTCACCCGGCTCGCCCCGGATGACGTGGCACTCGACCGCGGTGTCCGGCCGACCGGCGTGTTGGCCGGACACCAGGGCGTGGAGCCGGCCGGTGGTTTCCTCGATCGCCGCGTCGGTCTCGACCACCCACACCGCCAGCAGCCGCGACCGGTGCCGGCCGGCGCAGGCGAGCGCCCAGCCCAGCGCGATCTCGGCGGGTGCCGAGCCGTCCACCCCGACCAGCACCGGGCCCTGTGGTGGCGGGTCCTGCCGGGCGACCAGGACCGGGCACTCGGCGCGGGCGGCCACCTGCAGGGTGGGGCTGTCGGCCGGGATGCAGCCCTCGCAGCGGGCCATTCCGCCGTCGCCGACGGCCACCAGGAAGGCCGAGTCGGACTTGCGGACGAGGACGGCGACGGGGGAGCCCTCGACGATCTCGGTGGTGACCGGGACGTTCGGTTCGCACTGATTGGCCGCCGCGGTGGCCTGGTCGAGCAGCTGCTCGGCGTCGGCCCGGGAACGGGTGACCGCCGGTGCGTCGGGTGCGGCCCAGTTGAAGGCGTGCAGCAGGTGCAGCCGGCGACCGTGGGCGGCGGCCACCCGGGCGGCGAGCCGGGTCACCGGCAGGGCGCCTTCGGGACCGACGCCGACGAGCACCGGCGCGTCGCTGGCTGCGGCCATCCGACATCACCCCCGCAGCTGTCGCGCCCGGCCTGCGTCTGAGGCTAGTCGCGCTGGTACGGCCCGGGGGCCTGATCGGGGCACTCGTGTCAACAAAGGTTGACGGCGGCGGTGCTGTCAATGTAAGTTGACAGCATGAGTCAGGCGACGGAACTCGCGGCCGCGGCCGGCAGCACCGACCCCCGGGTCGGCCTGCGCGCGGTCCGCGCACTGCGCCGGCTGCTCGAACGGCTTGAGGTGGTCCAGGTGGACAACGCCCGACGGCAGGGCTGGTCCTGGCAGGAGATCGCCGATGCGCTCGAGGTCAGCCGGCAGGCGGTCCACAAGAAGCACGCCGGGCGACCGGCGGTCGGATCCTCCTGGGAGGCGTGATGTTCGAACGGTTCACCGACCGCGCCCGCGCCGTGGTGCGACGTGCCCGCGACGAGGCCCGGGCCGAGGGCCAGCGTCCGGTCGGCACCGAGCACCTGCTGCTCGCCATCCTCGCCGACGGTGACGGCCTGGCGGTCCGGGTGCTCCGCGACGCCGGCGTCACCGCCGACGACCTGCGGCAGCGCATCCGCCGACACACCGAGACCGGCGGCAGTGGCCTGGCCGAGGCCGACGCCGCCGCGCTGCGCGAGATCGGCATCGACCTGTCCGCCATCGTGGCCCGGATCGAGGAGTCCTTCGGCCCGGACGCGCTGCGTGAGGCCGTGCCGGCGCCGCGCCGCCGCTGGGGCCGCCGACGGCAGGTCGGCGGCCCGTTCTCCGCCCGCGCCAAGAAGGTGCTGGAACTGTCCCTGCGCGAGGCGCTGCGGCTGCACCACAAGCACATCGGCACCGAGCACATCCTGCTCGGCCTGCTGCGCGAGGGCAACGGGCTCGCGGCCCTGGTGCTCACCGAGGCCGGGGCCGACCTGGCCGACACGCGCCGCCGGGTGGAGGCCGCCCTGCGCGCCGCCGCCTGACGCGTGTCCACCGTGACCGGCCCGGAGTGCACCGGCGCCGAGTCGCCGAACCCCGCAACCTGCTGCACACTGGCGCGATGAAGACGGGACGGCAGGCGTGGCCACCGCGCAGTGCGGTGGTGGTCAACCCGGCCAAGGTGGCCGACCCCGAGACCTTGCGCCGCACCGTCGGCGACACGCTCGCCGCCGCCGGCTGGCCCGAGCCGATATGGTTCGAGACCACCGTCGACGACCCCGGCCGGGGCCAGACCGAACAGGCCCTCGCCGCCGGCGTCGACGTGGTCTTCGCCTGCGGCGGCGACGGCACCGTGATGGCCTGCGTCAGCGCCCTGGCCGGCACCGAGGTGGCGCTCGCCGTCCTGCCCCAGGGCACCGGCAACCTGCTCGCCGCCAACCTGGGACTGTCCAACGACCTGACCGCCGGGCTGGCGGTGGCCGTCGAGCGCGGACGGCGGCTGCTCGACGTCGGCGAGGTGGACGGCCAGCCCTTCGCGGTGATGGCCGGCATGGGCTTCGACGCCCAGATGCTGGCCGCCACCAGCGAGACGACCAAGCGGCGGATCGGCTGGCCGGCGTACGTCGCCGGGGCCGTCCGGCACCTGCGGGACCGCCCGATGACGGTGTGGATCCGGCTGGACGACCAGCCGCCGCTACGCCGCCGGGCCCGCTCGGTGCTGGTCGCCAACGTCGGCCGGCTCCAGGGCGGGGTACGCCTGCTCACCGACGCCGAGCCCGACGACGGCTACCTCGACGTCGCCGTGCTCACCCCGCGTACGCTGCGGCACTGGCTCTTTCTCGCCTGGGCGGTGGTACGCCGGCGCGAGCGCGTGCCGCGGATGGAGGTGTTCCGCGCCCGCCGCGTGGAGATCACCAGCAACCGGGCGCAACCGCGCGAGCTGGACGGCGACCTGATCGAACCCGGGCACACGCTACGGGCGCAGATCCGCCGCCGGGCACTGTGGCTCTGCGTACCGCAACCAGACCGCGCCCCCGACCTGGCCGACAACGCATCAGCCGCCGCCGAGCGCCTGATCGGAGAGGGCCACACGACCCACCACTGACCCCTACCCACCTCCGTTGATCAAGGGGTTTGCGTCGGGATCGGCCCTCTGGACGACGCAAATCCCTTGATCAACACGGCCGGGGCGGGGGTTGTGGGACGGGATAGCGTGTGGGGCGTGATCGACAAGCCGTCGCCGGCACGGGAGGCCGGTTCCGGGTCGGTGCCGGTGGCGTTCGTCGCGCGTGGGATCGCGCTGGTGGTGGTGCTGCCCGTGCGGCTGGTCTGGGAGGTGCTGGTGGCCGCCGGCCGGGCACTGCACCGCTGGGTGCTCGCCCCGGCGATCCGGTTCGTGGACCGCTGGCTGCTGCCGCCGCTCGGCTGGTTGCTGCGCCACCTGGTCTGGATTCCGCTGCTCTGGTCGGCCCGCGCCGTGTGGTGGCTGTGCCGGAGGCTGGTCTGGGTGCCGCTGACCTGGCTGTGGCGCGGGCTGGTCTGGCTGTGGCGCAGCGCCCTGTGGCCACCGTTGCGGTGGTGCGGCCTGGGGCTGGCGTGGCTGGTGCGGACCCTGCTCCTGGTGCCGCTGTACTACCTGCTGTGGGTGCCGCTGACCTGGCTGGTCCGGGTGCTCACCCCGGCCGGCCGGCTGGTGCTGGACACGTTGGGCCGGTGGCTCGCCGCGCTGGCCAGCCTGGCGGTGGCCGCGCTCGGGTGGGCCTGGCGGGTGGCCGGCCGGGTGCTGTGGTGGTGCTGGGTGCTCACCCTGCGCCCGGTGCTGCGGGCGGCGAGGTGGGTGTGGCGGCACACCGTGGTGCCGGTGGGCCGGGCGGTCCGAGCCGTCTGGCGGGCCACCGTCACGCCCGCCGCCAGCTGGCTGCGACGCAGCGTCCTCGACCCGGCCCGGCAGGCCACCCGCGAGGTGCTCACCGCGCTCGGCCTGCGCCGCTGACCGTCAGACGAGCAGGTTGAGCAGGACGGTCAGGACGATCGAGGCGACGATAGAGAAGAGGATCATCAGGAGACAGCCGAGGCCGCCGCCGGCGGGCCGGATCTCCGTGTTGCCGATACGCATGGGGCAATCACATCCCGCCCGCTCACAGCTCACGTAGCCGGGGCAGCAGCTGCTCCTGCGCCCAGTCCAGGAACATCGGCTGGCTGTCGCCGCCGATCTGGATCAGCGCCACATGGGTGAACCCAGCGTCGACGTACTTCTTGAACGCCGCCACATGCCGGTCCACGTCCGGCCCGCAGGAGATCGCCCGCGCCACGTCCTCCTCGCGGACGGTCTGCGAGGCGGCCTCGAACGATTCCGGGCCGGGCAACTCGGCGTTGACCTTCCAGCTCAGCCCGAACCAGCGGAACTGGTCGTGGGCGATCTTGCGGCATTCGGCCTCGTCGGGGCCGTAGCAGATGGCCACCTGCCCGTAGCGGGGCCGGCCCGCGCCGCCGGCCGCCTCGTAGATCGCCACGAGGTGCGGGTCCGGCTCGGTGGACACCATACCGTCGGCGTACTCGGCGGCCAGGGTGGCCGACTGCCGGCCCGACGCGGCCACCGCCATCGGCACCGGCTGGTGCGGCCGGTCCCACACGTACGCGTCCGGCACGTCGTAGTGGTTGCCGGAGAAGGTCAACGTCTCTCCGTTGAGCAGCGGCCGGATGACCTGCAACGCCTCCTCGAACATCTCGTGCCGCTGCTGCACGTGCGGCCAGCCGCCGACCACGTGCTCGTTGAGGTTCTCCCCGGCCCCGAGGCCCAGGGTGAACCGGCCGTCGGAGAGGACCCCGATGGTGGCGGCCTTCTGCGCCACCACCGCCGGGTGGTATCGGCGGATCGGGCAGGTCACGAAGGACATCAGCGCCGCGCGGGAGGTGGCGTGCGCGACCGCGCCGAGCACCGACCAGGCGTACGGTGAGTGCCCCTGTGACTCCAGCCAGGGGTAGTAGTGGTCGGACATGACGAGTTGGTCGAAGCCGGCCGCCTCGGCCCGTACCGCGTGGTCGACGAGCTGCTTCGGTCCTGCCTGCTCGCACATCAGGGTGTAGCCGATGCTGACCATCGCGTCTCCTTCCGGGCCGGGCGGACCGTTCCGGATACCCCGGTCCGGTTCGGTCAACCATCGACGGTGCTTGACGCTTTCCGGCCCCCTGCCTACCGTTGTCCTGAACCGGTTCAGATGCCGGCGTGGTGCACATCCTGTGGTGGGGATGTCCGCCCCCGTGGCGGCTCGGGTTCGCACGGGCCGTCACGGGTCGGCGGCGAGCGCCGGACGTACTGAACCGGTTGCTTTCGGCTTGCCATCGGCCTACTCTGATGCCTGCCTCGCCGGGCCCCGGGCAGCGGTTGTCGGGCTGCAGCCGCCACACCTGCCACTCACCGCATCCCCACCTGGGCACGGGGGAGAAACCTCCTGCGAGGAATGCCATGAGAAAACTGTTCGCGGGCGTCGGTGCCATCCTGCTGGCGACGGTCGCCGCAGTGTTCGCCTTCGGTCCGTCGGCACACGCCGCCACCGGGTTCACGGTCAGCGGCGGCAAGCTCTACGACGCCAACGGCAACGAGTTCATCATGCGCGGGGTCAACCACGCGCACACCTGGTACACGAACCAGACCAGCTCCTTCGCCAACGTCAAGGCCCTCGGCGCGAACACCGTCCGGGTGGTGCTGTCCAGCGGCGACCGTTGGACCCGCAACAGCGCCGACGACGTGGCCAACGTGATCCAGCTGTGCAAGACCAACCGGCTGATCTGCGTGCTCGAGGTGCACGACACCACCGGTTACGGCGAGCAGAGCGGCGCCGTCACGCTGAACCGCGCGGTCGACTACTGGCTCAGCATCGCCAGCGCGCTCAACGGCCAGGAACGGTACGTGATCGTCAACATCGGCAACGAGCCGTACGGCAACCAGAACTACTCGTCCTGGGCCACCGACACGTCCAACGCCATCCGGCGGCTACGCACCGGCGGCATCGGGCACACGATCATGGTGGACGGCCCCAACTGGGGTCAGGACTGGTCCTTCACCATGCGCGACAACGCCACGACGGTCTTCAACGCCGACACGGCCCGCAACACCGTCTTCTCCATCCACATGTACGGCGTCTTCAACACCGCCGCCAAGATCAGCGACTACCTGGGCCGCTTCCGCACCGCCGGGTTGCCCATCGTGGTCGGCGAGTTCGGGCACTACCACTCCGACGGCGACCCCGACGAGGACGCCATCCTCTCCTACAGCCAGGCCAACGGCATCGGCTGGCTGGGCTGGTCGTGGAGCGGCAACGGCGGTGGCGTGGAGTATCTCGACATGGCCATCAACTTCAACCCGAACCAGCTGACCAGTTGGGGCCAGCGACTGTTCAACGGCGCCAACGGCATCCGGCAGACCTCGCGGGAGGCCAGCGTCTTCGGCGGCACCCCGCCGCCGACCACCCCGCCGCCCTCGACTCCGCCGCCGACCACCCCGCCGCCGACCACTCCTCCGCCGTCGACCCCGCCGCCGGGCGCCGGCTGCACGGCGACGTACTCGATCACCAACCAGTGGCAGGGTGGCTTCCAGGGTGAGGTCCGGGTGACCGCCGGTTCCAGCGCCATCACCGGCTGGACGGTCCGCTGGACCTTCGCCAACGGCCAGAGCGTGACGCAGTTCTGGAACGCCACGGTGACCAGCAGCGGCTCTGCGGTGACCGCCCGCAACGTCGACTACAACGGCCGGCTCGGCGCCGGAGCCAGCACCAGCTTCGGCTTCCTCGGCAGCTGGAACGGCACCAACTCCACCCCCGCAGCGACCTGCACCGCGAGCTGACCGACGCACCGCCACACCGGTGGCCGGGTCCGCACGGACCCGGCCACCACCCGCATCGGTACGCCCACGCCGGCCGGGTTCGCTGTTCGCCAACGGATGGTGTCCCCATCGCCCCCTTTGCTCTGCTTCACCCCACGCACTGTTCTGCCACCGGATTCGATGCGTGGGTTGAAGCAGAGCAAAGGGACAAAGGCGGAACCTGGTCAGCGCCCTCGTTGCTGGCCGCTCAGGCGAGGCGGGCGGCGCGCATCAGCAGGTAGCGCTGCTCGGGAAGGCTCGCGGTCAGGGCGGCGGCGGTGCGGTACCACGCCACCGCGCGGTCGTGGTTGCCAGCCATCTCGTACAGGTGGGCACGGGCGGCGTGGAGGCGATGGTGACCGACCAGCCGGGCCTCGTCGTCCAGCCCGTCCAGCGCGGCCAGGCCGGCCTCCGGCCCGTGCACCATCGCGATGGCGACCGCCCGGTTGAGAGCCACCACCGGGCTGGCCGACAGGCCCTCCAGCACCTCGTAGAGCGCGAGGATCTGCGGCCAGTCGGTCTCCCCGGCGGTCGGCGCCTCGTCGTGCAGCGCGGCGATGGCGGCCTGCACCTGGTACGGCCCGACCGGCCCCCGGGGCAGGGCCCGGGTGACCAGCGCGATCCCCTCGGCGATCGCGGTCGCGTCCCACCGGCCGCGGTCCTGTTCGGCCAGCGGGATCAACTCACCGGACGCGCCGGTGCGCGCCGCGCTGCGGGCCTCGGTGAGCAGCATCAGCGCCAGCAAGCCGGCCACCTCGCTGTCGTCCGGTAGCCGGGCGTGCAGCGCCCGGGTCAGCCGGATCGCCTCGTGAGCCAGGTCGATCCGGTGCAGACGGTCCCCGGCACTGGCCACGTGCCCCTCGGTGAAGACCAGGTAGAGCACGTGCAGGACGGCGGCGAGCCGGGCCGGTAGGTGCGCCGGCTCGGGCATCCGGAACGGCGTACCGGAATCCCGGATGCGTTGTTTGGCGCGGCTGATCCGCTGCGCCATGGTGGCCTCCGGCACCAGGAACGCCCGAGCGATCTCGGCCGTGCTCAGGCCGCCGACCGCCCGCAGGGTGAGCGCGATCGCCGAGGCGGGCGACAGCGCCGGGTGGCAACAGAGCAGGAGCAGCACCAGGGTGTCGTCGCGGTCCGCGGACAGTTGCGCGTCGGCCGCCGGTACGCTGCGCCGGTCCGCCGGCTCCCGCCGGGCGGCCAGGTCCTCCCGGGCCCGCCGGGCCTGCTCAGCGCGGACCATCTCGACCATCCGCCGGTACGCGACCTGGATCAGCCAGCCCCGCGGATTGTCCGGTACGCCGTCCGTTGGCCACTGGGTGGCGGCGGCCAGCAGGGCCTCCTGCACCGCGTCCTCGGCGGTGGCGAAGTCGCCGAACCGGCGGGCGAGCACGCCGAGGACCTGCGGCGCGAGTTCGCGCAGCAGGTCCTCGGTCAGCGTTTCTCTCGTCACACGTCCTGCGGTGGCGCGGACATCACCGGGTGCACCTCGATCGGCATGTTGAGCGGCGCGCCACCCGGCCCGGGGGCGGTGGAGATCCAGGCGGCGATCTCGACCGCCCGCTCCGGAGTGTCGACGTCGACGATCCAGAAGCCGGCCAGGAACTCCTTCGTCTCGGCGAACGGCCCCTCGGTCACCACCGGCGCGCCGCCGCCACCGGCACGTACGATCTTCGCCTGCGCCGGCCCGGCGAGTCCCTGCCCGTCGACCCACTCGCCGTCGGCGACCAGCTTGGCGTTGACCTCGCCCATGAACCCGATGTGGGCGCTGATCTCCTCCGGCGTCCAGGTGTGGATCTGCGGGAAGTCGGTCCCGGCGGCGCTGAACTGCATCAGCAGCATGTACTTCACGGCTGTCTCCTCACGGCCACGCACCCATCATGGGTGCTTCCACCCTCAGGTAGAAGCAGCCACCCCCGTTCTCGACATCCGCGCCAGAAAAATTTCTGCACGAACCCCACCACCCCCACCCGCCCACGAGTGGCCGCCCCGGCGCCCAGCCCGTCGCCGACGACCATCGAAGTGATCAAGGAGTTCGCGTCTGGATCCGGCCGGATCTCGACCCAAACTCCTTGATCAACCCCTGCGGGTAACCGGGGCCGGCAAGATTGGCGACCGCCACCGGCGGGTGGATCACGTGCCGTGCCTCCGGGTTCACGACATCCGCCGCTGCGCCTGGGCGCTCTGCCAGTCGCGCAGCGCCCGCTTGATTCGAACGTTCTCGTCGTTCAGCCGGGCCACGTCCTGTTGCAAGGTGGCGAGTTCCAGCGCGACGCGGTGCAGGAAACGCCGTACCTCCGGTGGGTCGAGGCCGCGACGGCCGATGGCTCCGGACGGGTGGCCGTTCGTGACAGCAAGGCCCGGGGGCCGGCACGATCGTGTACTCGGCTGACGGGTGGACGGCGTTCTTGCGGGGCGTGAAGGCTTGCTCCTTCGGGTGAATTCGTCTCTTGATCGTCTGCATTTCAGTGACTCCCGTACCGGCGTGTCGTGTCACTCATATGCAGACGATCAAGGGTGCCGGTGTGCCGTGGGCGAGCGGCACAGGACATGGGCGGCTCGCCGGCGTTGGGCGATTCCCAGCGATCTCACAGCACCAGTCGATAACCTGCGCTGGTCAGCGTCCGGCTCCTAAAGGGAGTACGGGCACCAGACCCTGCGGGAGTTCCGATGGTCTTCAAGAAGATGTTGAGCGCGTTCGGTGTGGGCGGTCCCAGTGTGGACACCGTCCTTGCCAACCCGAACACCCGGCCCGGGGAGACCCTCGAGGGCCAGGTCAACCTGGTCGGCGGGGAAGCCCCGGCGAACATCGAGCAGATCGTCGTCGGCCTGGTCACCCGGGTTGAGATCGAGAGTGGCAACACCGAGCACGGCGGCGTCATGGAGTTCCACCGGCAGGTGGTCGGCGGCCCACTGCAGCTCGCCCCGAAGCAGCAGTTGTCCATCCCGTTCCAGGTTCCGGTGCCGTGGGAGACCCCGATCACCGACCTCTACGGTCAGCGCCTGCCCGGCATGACCATGGGGCTGCGCACCGAACTGGCGATCGCCCGGGCAGTCGACAAGGGCGACCTCGACCAGGTCAGTGTGCACCCGCTGCTGGTGCAGGAGCGGATCCTGCAGGCCTTCCTCCAGCTCGGCTTCCGGCTGAAGTCGGCCGATCTCGAGCACGGCCGGATCCACGGCGTACAGCAGATGCTGCCGTTCTACCAGGAGATCGAGTTCTTCGCCGCGCCGCAGTACGCGCAGGTCGTCAACGAGCTTGAGCTGACGTTCGTCACCAATCCGAACGGCATCGACGTGGTGCTTGAGTGCGACAAGCGTGGTGGCTTCCGCGCCCCCGGCCCCGACGCCTTCGGGCACTATCAGGTGGGGCACGGCGAGGCCGACGGGCACGACTGGGCGCAGGTGGTCGACGGCTGGCTGCGCGAGACGATCGAGCGTTTCGGTGCCATGCGGGCCCAGGCGTTCGGTGCTCCGCACGGGTACGGCGCCCCGCAGGGCGTCGGTCCGCAGGGTTACGGTGCTCCGCACGCCGCCCAGCCGGGCTACCCGCCGCAGGGCTATCCGCAGCAGGGTGTCCCGCCGCAGGGCTACCCGGCACCGCACGCTGCGCCGCCCGGTTACCGGCCGCACGCCGCGCAGGGCTATGGCGCTCCCCAGGGCTACGGCCCGCCGAACCAGTACGGTGCCCCGCAGCGGCGTAGCGGCCCCGGGATGGGTGGGATCGTGGCCGGCGCGGCGCTCGGCGCCGCCGGTGGCATGCTCGCCGGTCACATGATCGGTAACGCCTTCGACGGTGGTGAGGAGCAGATCGCCGAGGCGGCCGGTGACCTCGGCGGTGCCGAGGACTTCGGCGGCGGCGACTTCGGTGGTGACTTCGGCGGCGGTGACTTCGGGGGCTTCGAGGAGTTCTAGGCCGTCGAGACAGAATAGTCGAGACAGGACGGTGGCCCTCCGGGATCTCCCGGAGGGCCACCGTGCTTTTACGCCTGGAGGTCAGCGACCCCGCTGCCGGCGCTCGGCGAAGGAGCGCCGCTGGCTACCGGCCTTCGCCAGACCTCGGCTGACGAGGTAACCGATCGTCAGCAGGGTAATGAAGAACCACGACTGGGTCGGGTTGTTCAGATTCAGCCCGTTCGCGGTCGTGCCCTTCCAGAATGCGGAAATCACCACAAGGGCGACGGCGGCCGCGTAGATCCAGAATTCCGTCGTCAGGAACGACTGCTTGGTCTCCGTCCCCGGTGACGGCATCTGTTCCCGATGCCCGTCGTGCATCATCGGCATCGGACGGGTCGGCGCTTCCTGCATTGCCTGCCGATTCTGCATGTCCTGCTGCGGACGGTTCATCGGCCTGGTGGATGCAGCCTGCGTGCTCATCTGTCCTCCTCAGGATGTGATGAGTCCTGCGATCCCTCGCCCCGCTGCCGCGTGTCGGCCACGGCACGGTTTCTCGTTGCCGGCGGGGGCACGACGCGTCTACCCGTTGCCTCGGGGGCAGTAACGCGGGCTGGTCGGCCGGATCAGCGGAGGCAGTCACGGACGGCCACGCTCAGCAGCCGAGGACGGTCCGAGGGCCACGCTCACGACCAGGGCGATCCCGGTGCCCGACGCCGAGGTCGGATCGTGGACGGCGTACGGGATCACGTTCAGCCCGTACCGGGTCGGCAGGGGCCGTACGTCCGGTCTGGGGAGTATGCCCGGTCCTGCCGTGGGCACCAGTCTCTCTTTATGCGCAGCCGGGCGGCGGGGGAGAGTGCGGTGGGCCGGCGGTGCGGGTTTGTCTGGGCGGCCACCGGGCACGCAGAGAGACCGACGCTTCTGCGAGGTGATGGATTGTGCGTGAGGACGACATGCGACAGGATGCCGCCCGCCGGGCCGAGGAGCGGATCGCCGGCGGCGTGTACGGCGAGGGTGCGTTGGACGAGGTGACGGTGCCGCCCACCGACGTGGAGAGTGCCATCCAGCGCGACGATGTGGACGATCCGGCGGATGTGCCGATCGACCCCAACGTGTTGCGCGACGGTGGGCCCACCGGCGGTCAGGGTGCGATCACCACGACCGGCGGTACGGCCGGGCCAGCCAGTGCCCGCCGGTTGGCCCGGCAGCCGGAGCGGCATCGGGGCAAGGTGGCCCCGACCACGACGGGTGACGCCACCACCGGTGGGCTGAGTACCCCTTCCGGCGGCAGCACCAGCGACCAGTCCACCCCGGCCACCCACGTGGGCAGCTTCGACTGACCCGCCCACTACCCGGCCCGGCCCGACTCTTCGGGCCGGGCCGACTCGCACGCCCACCCCTCACCCCCCGTCGATCATGAAGTTGGCGGGTGATTTGAAGATCAGAATCCCCGCTAACTCCATGATCAACGCGGGTGGGGTTAGGGGTTGGGGACTGGGGTGAGGGTGGTTAGGCGTTGGGTGGCGCGGGTCAGGGCCACGTAGAGGTCGCTGCGGCCGCGGGGGGACTCGGCGACGATGCGGTCGGGGTCGACCACCACTACCGAGTCGAACTCCAGGCCCTTGGCCTCGGCGACGGTGAGCACCACCACCCGGCCCTCCAGGTCGGGCTGCTCGCCGACGGCGGCCTCGGGCAGCGCCGCGGTCAGCGCGGCACCGAGGTCGTCGACCCGGCCGGCCGGCACGATCACCCCGAGCCGGCCGTCGGTCAGCCCGGCCGCCTCCGCGGTGGTGACCTCGACCAGTTCCGCCGCCAGCCGCTGCGCCGGCACGCCACGCGAGACTGGCACGAAGCCGCTGGAGCGTACGGCGCGCGGTGGGCGCAGCGCCGGGTCGATCTCGGCCAGTACGCCTGCGGCGACCTCCATGATCTCGGCAGGTGTGCGGTAGCTGACGGTCAGCTCCGCCAGCCGCCACCGGTCCGCCACGTACGGCGCCAGCGCCTCCGCCCACGACGGCGTGCCGGCCAGCGCCCCGGTCTGCGCCACGTCACCCACGATGGTCATCGAACGGCTCGGGCAGCGGCGCATCAACAGCCGCCAGGCCATCGGCGACAGCTCCTGCGCCTCGTCGACGATCACGTGGCCGAACGCCCACCCACGGTCGGCCGCCGCGCGCTGCGCCGTGGTCAGCCGGTCCGCTTCCTCCTGCCGTTCCAGCAGCCGGTCGGCGTCGAGCAGGTCGGTCACGCCGAGGATCTCACCGCCGTCGACCTCGTCCTCGACGTCGATCGAGCGGGAACCCCGGGCGATCTCCAGCACACCCTCGGCGTACTCGCGTTCCATCGCGCGGATCCGCTCCCGGCGGGCGGCGGCGGCCCGGTCGTCCTCGCCGAGCAGTTCCGCCGCCTCGTCCAGCAGCGGCACGTCCGCCGGCGTCCAGCCGCCCGGTTCACGGTGCAGCGCGGCCCGCTCGTCGGCGGTGAGCGTCGGCGCGGCGGTGGCGATCCGGTCGGTCGAGGCGTACAGGTCGGCGAGCAGGCGCTGCGGGGTGAGCACCGGCCACAGCTCGTCCAGCGCCGTCCGTACCTCCGGCTCCTCGCGCAGCTCGCGGCGGATCTCGGCGACGTCCGCCTCGTCCAGCAGGTTCTCCCCGCCCAGCGGGTCGGCACCGATCCGTTCGGCGACCTGGTCGGCGAGCGCGTGGACGATCTCGATATCGAACACCGCGCGGGCCAGGTTGTGCGGCCGTCCGCTGCGGCGGGCCCGGTCCCGGGCCGCCTGCACGGTCGCCGGGTCGAGGACGAGCATTTCCCGCTGCGGCAACTCGATCTCCAGCGGCTCGTCGGGCACCCGCTGCCGGTCGCGTACCGCGTTGGCCAGTACCTCGACCATCACCGACCGTCCCTTGAGGGCAGCCGTGGTGGCGGGCTCCGCGCGTCGGGCGCTCACCCCCGGGAAGAGGTCGCCCTGGGTACGCAGCAGCACACCCGTCTCGGCCAGCGCGGGCAGCACCTGCGAGATGTAGCGCAGGAAGGTGACGTTCGGGCCGACCAGCAGCACACCCCGGGTGGACAGCTCCCGGCGGTGGGTGTAGAGCAGGTACGCCGCCCGGTGCAGCGCCACCGCGGTCTTGCCGGTGCCCGGGCCACCCTGGACCACCAGCACCCCGGGCAGGTCGGCGCGGATGATGTGGTCCTGCTCGGCCTGGATGGTCTCGACGATGTCGCGCATCCGCCCGGTGCGGCCGGCGTTGAGTGCGGCCAGCAGCGACGCCTCCCCGGTCAGCTCCTCGTGGGCGGTGGGGGAGGCGGTGGCCAGGTCGAGCACCTCGTCGTTGACGCCGATCACCTTGCGCTGCCGGGTACGCAGGTGCCGGCGTCGCCGGATGCCCTGCGGGTTGGCGGCGGTGGCGAGGTAGAAGGCCCGGGCGGCCGGGGCGCGCCAGTCCATCAGCAGCGGGTCGTAGTCACCGTCGGTGTCGAAGATGCCGATCCGGCCGATGTAGTGGCGGTCGCCGTCGTCGGTGTCCAGCCGGCCGAAGCACAGGCCGTTCTCCACCGCGGAGAACTGCTCTACCTGATCGGCGTACATCTGCACCGCGCCGTCGCGTTGGGAACGGGCCTGCAACGTGCCGCCGGTCGCCCGCAGCTCGTCGGTCAGCCGCCGGGACGCCTGCTCCCGCAGGTCGTCCAGGCGCTGGTAGAGCATCGAGACGTACTCCTGCTCGCGGCCGATCTCGTCGTCGGACGGCGAACCGCCGGAGTGCCTTGACAATCCGTCTCCCAAATGGCTAGAATTCGAATTCAGAACGGCTTTTTGGGCCGTTCATTTTTGTGCCTGAACTCGTAAAGATACCGCGTCTCGAACGGCGGAACCAGGCACCATCGATCCCGTCACACCATCGCCTTTCCGACCTTGCCGGCCATTGTCAGCGACGCTTGGTGCAGACCTCGCCGGAGCGGGCGATGGTGTCGGTCGACCAGACGACCGCCACCGTGAAGCAGTAGTCCAGTCTGCGGTCGAGGCTGTAGACGACGAAGCTCTCCGTGCCGGCGGGCAGGTCGGCGAAGGCGCTGCGCGGCTGGCCGGTCCGGCCCCCCGAGATGATCACCGGCCCCTCGCTGCCGGCCGGGTAGGTCCAGCTCAGCGTCACGCTGTCGCGGTTGTCCTGCAACGCGAGCCTGGTGGGCGGGGCGCCGGGCGAGGCGGGCGGTGCGTCGGAGGCGGTGGTCGCAGTCGGCGAGCCGCTCGGCGCGTCGCTCGCGGTGGGGCGGGCCGGGTTGCCGCGGTCGTCAACCCGGGACACCCCGGCGATGACCGCGGCGGCGCCGAGCAGCACCACGACGATGCCCGCCGCGACGAACAGCACCAGGCGGTTCGACTGCCGGGGCGGTGTCGGGGTGATGCGGCGTACCGGGACCGGGAGCAGCCGCGATGGTGGTGCCGACTGTTCCGGCTCGTCGACTCGGCGCAGCCGATACACCCCGGGGGCCGGTTGCGCCGGGCCGGTCAGCCCGACCACGCTCGGCGGTACGGCGGTCGACTGGTCGGCCTGCGGATAGCCGGTCGCCTGGTCGGCGGGATCCGGGTCGGGCTGCTGGTCGGCGGGCCCGGTCCACCAGTCCTCCGGCGGCCCGGCCGGGCCGTCCGCGGGCTGCCGTGGCGTGGGCACGTGTGTCGCGCCGGCCGGTGGGTCGCCCGCCGGTGGATCGCCGGCGGGGTAGTAGCCCTGGCTGGGGTGGTAGCCCTCCGCGGGGTGCTGCTCGCCGACCTGGTGGTGTGGCGCGGGCGGATCGGTTTCCGCCGGCCAGGTCGGCTCGTAGTCGTCGGCGGGCGCGGGCCAGGTCGGTGCGGGTGGGGCGTCGTCGGGCGGCGCGGGCCAGGTCGACTCGTCGTCGGATGCGGGCCAGGCGGGTGCGGGCGAGGCGGGTGCAGGCGAAGCGTCGGCGGGCGCGGGCCAGGTCGGTGCGGGTGGGGCGTCGTCGGCCGGTGCGGGCCAGGTCGGTGTCGGCGGGGCTTCGCTGGGTGGCGGGGTGCGGGCGGCCGGCACGACGGGATCGTGCGCGCTCACCGGTGGCGTGTCGGCACAGACGTGGTCCGGATTGGCCGCGCCCCGGGCCAGCGCCGCCACCTGCGTGGTCAGCGGGTCGTCCGGGGCGAGGTGCTGGCGGGCCAACTCCCGGGCCAGGGCCAGGTTGTCGTGCGCCTCGGTGAACTGCCCGCAGTCGCGCATCATCGACCCGAGCCGGGCCAGCATCTTGATCCCGCTCGGGTGGCCGTCGCCGTAGACCTCGCGGTGCAGTTCCCAGGCGTCCTGGAGCCGGTCGCGGGCCACCTGGCACTGGCCCCGGGCGTACTCCACGGTGGCCAGGTCGGCGTGCGCGGCGAGCACCCGCAGCGACTCCGGCCCGTCCGCCGCGGTCAGCTCGATGATTACTTCCTGGTACAGCCGGGCCGCCCGGGACCAGCTGCCCACCCGGTGCAGCACTGCCGCCAGGGTCGCCGCGGCGGCCACCGTGCGCGGGTCGGAGCGGCCGTGCAGCCGGCTGGTGGCGGCGTACGCGAAGGCGGCCCAGCCCCGCGCCGAGTGCGGCTCGCCGAGCGCGACCAGCACCCGCGCGTGCAGGCTGGCCGCCTCGGCCATCTCGGGTGTCGCGTTGGCCGGGCGCGGGTCGGCGCCGGTCAGCGCGTCGGCCAGCAGCCGTTGGGCACCGGCGAGATCGCCGGCAGAAACCAGGTCGTGCGCCTGATCAGTCAGTTCACCGAAGCCGGAGGGCACGCCCCATCGTGCTCAACCGACGACGGTATGTACAAGACCCGCGCCGGAGTGGTTCGGTCAGGATCCGGTCAGGGCCGGGTCAGGTGATCGGTCAACGCCTCGCTGATCCGGCGCAACTGGTCGACCTGGGCCGGGCTGAGCGCGTCGAACAGGTGCCGGCGTACCCCCTCGACGTGGCCCGGTGCGGCGGCGGCCAGAGTGGCGAAGCCGTCGTCGGTGAGCAGGGCGAGCTGGCCGCGCCGGTCGGTCGGGCAGTCCTCGCGGCGGACCCAGCCGGCCGCCTCGAGTCGGGCCACCGCGTGCGAGAGCCGGCTGCGCGAGGAGCCGGTCGCGTCGGCCAGTTCGCTCATGCGCAGTCGGCGGTCCGGCGCCTCGGAGAGGCGTACCAGGATCTCGTAGTAGGCGTGCGGCATCCCGGCGTCGCGTTGCAGCTCGCGGTCGAGCGTCTCCATCAGCGCCCGGGAGGCGGCCAGGAACGCCCGCCAGGTGCGTTGTTCGTCCGGATCCAGCCAGCGGGTCATGAGCACCATCATACCGGAGGTAGTTGAACGCTCAATTAAAACGGGCTAGCCTCGGTGACATGGGAATCCACCGCCTCAACCACGCCGTCCTCTACGTCAGTGACCTCGACCGCAGCGTCGCGTTCTACCGCGACGTGCTGGGCTTCCGCCGCGTACCGATGACCCCGGAGGGGTTCCGCGGCGCCGCCTTCCTCCAGGCACCCGGCTCCACCAACGACCACGACCTCGGCCTGTTCGAGATCGGCGGACGGGCCGGCCGGTCGACCGCCGGCCGGGCCACCGTCGGCCTCTACCACCTGGCCTGGGAGGTCGACACCCTGGACGAACTGGCCGTCACCGCCCGCCGGCTGACCAAGGCGGGCGCGCTGGTCGGCAGCTCCGACCACGGCACCACCAAGAGCCTCTACGGCCAGGACCCGGACGGGCTGGAGTTCGAGGTGGTCTGGCTGGTGCCGGCCGACCGGCTGGACGACGCCGCGCTCGCCGCCCGGACCAGGATCGGCCGGCTCGACCTGGCCGCCGAGATCCGCCGCTACGGCGGAGACACCCGTGGCGGGGTCGGCATCTCGGTCCCGGTCTAAGAGCGACCGGCAACAGGACTGGCGGGGCTGCGGCGCGCCCCGGCACTTCGGCTGGCCTGGGCGGGTGCCCGGCGGCGCGGGCGCCCGGTGCGGTAGAACGACAGGATGCCGACCGACGCCGTAGGGCACCAGCTGTTCGTCCGACACCTGCGGAGCTGGTTGCCAGCCGCGCTGCGCCGCGCCCGGCGGGCCACCGTCGCCCTCGGGTACGACGGCAGCGACCCGCGCCCCGCCGAAGAGGCCCTACGGGTGGCCGGCGAGCACGCCGTACGGCTGCGTGGCTGCCGGATCACCGTGCTCGTGCTCGCCGACGGCACCGCCGACCTGCCGACTCGGCTCGGTGCCGTCGAGGCGGGGCTGCCGCCCGAGGTGGCGGTGCACCTGATGCCCGGCCCGCCGAGCCGGCTCCCGGTGGCGCTGCGGGCCGCCGGGGCAGCCGGCGCACCCGTGCTGTCCTACCTGGACGCCGCCGACACCGTGGACCCGGTGGCGCTGTTCGCCGCCGCGGCCGGGCGGCACGCCGAGGCGCTGGTGCTCGCCGGTGCGGGTACGCCGCTGCGGCCAGCGCTGGCCGACGCCGGGTTCCCGCTGTGCACCGAGGTGGAGCTGGCCGACGCCGGCCGGCGGATCGGCTTCGGCACCGGCTCGGACCGCAGCCTGGAGGCGATGAAGGACAACCTCTGGGCGGCCGGGCTCCGCTACCTCGACCCGCACGGCGTACCACTGTCGCCGGCACCGGAGATGGACCCGGAGCCGCTGGGCCGCGCCCTGCTGGCCGAGCTGGCCCACGGCCCGAGTACGGTCACCGAGCTGCGCCGGTACGCCGTCACCGCCACCGCGTACCGAGCCGTGGACGCGTCGCGGGCGCTGACCGCGCTGCTCGACGAGGGTCTGGTGACCCGCGACCCGGAGCACGGCCGGCTCGGCGGCGACGTGCTGGTCACGGCCGTGCGGTGAGCTGCCTGAGCAGCAGGGACGCGCCGGTGGCGATCACCCCGATGCTGAACGCCAGCTGCACGCTGACCAGCACCCGGGCGAGTTGCCCCTGGGCGTGCACGTCGCCGTACCCGACGGTGGTCAGCGTGGTCAACGCGAAGTAGAGCGCGTCGATCCGGGTCTCCAGGTCGACGAACTGCGCCGGTGCGGCCCGCGCGATGACGTAGTCGGCGAGGGCGAAGGCGAGCAGCCCGGCGACCAGGGCCACCGCCAGGTGTGCCAACGAGCGGACCTCCCGGGTCGGCGCGGCGAGCTGACGGCGGACCAGACCGGTCACCAGCCAGGCCACAGCACCCACCGTCAGCAGGCTGACGAGGACGCGTACGCCCATGCGGGCGGTGTTGGTGTCGATCTCCACCGGGACGACGAAATAGATCACGGCGAGCAGAACGCAGGCCAGCCAGGCCCGGCGACGCTCCTTCGAGTGGTCCGGTTTCTGGTTCATGTCGAGATTGTCCGGTC
This sequence comes from Micromonospora sp. NPDC051296, assembly GCF_040682255.1. NCBI lineage: Bacteria > Bacillati > Actinomycetota > Actinomycetes > Micromonosporales > Micromonosporaceae > Micromonospora > Micromonospora sp. NPDC051296. The sequence continues at coordinate 39,350 of NZ_JBFBAO010000004.1, forward strand.
CGGCCTGTCGCCGGTCGGTCGGATCGGCCAATCCCGAACGTCGAGCGGGACGCCGGTGGACTCCGGCGCCCCGCTCGACCTCGGGACCTCACGCCCGGGACTTGTCCTGCTTCCAGGACAGCGGGCCGGGCAGGTCGACCCGGTGCGCCTTGGCCCGTGAGTTCCAGGACCACCGGCCGAGCTTGATGCTCCAGGACGAGTAGCCGTTCTCCGTGAAGTGCAGGATGAACGGACCGAACTTCTTGCGTTTGCGGAACATCAGACCCATCGCGGGCCTCCCTTCGTCGCAGTCCCTGCGCCGTCGAAGATGCCCGTGACGCGGATCCGCCAAACCTCGCCGGTGAGCGGTGGGAGACCGTGGCCGGCCACCATCGTGGACAGAACGGTCCGGGGGCCAGCGGCAGCCGGGTCGGTGTGCGGGGTGGGGTGGGGCGGGCCCCTCAGCGGGCTTCCCAGGCGTCGGGCAGGGCGGTCAGCCGCCGGACGTGAGCCGGCAGCCGGCCGTTGACCACATCGGCCAGGCTCACCTCGTCGACCACCCGCCGCAGCGAGGCGCGCACCGCGACCCAGAACCCCGGCAGGTGCTGCGCCACCCCGTCGTAGTGGGTCTCCTCCGGCCGCAGACCCCGTACGCCGGCCAGCGGCCCCTCCACCGCCCGCAGCACCGCGCCGATGGTCACCTCCCGCGGCGACTGGGCCAGGGCGTAGCCGCCCTCGGCACCCCGCTGGGCGCGGACGATGCCGGCCCGGCGAAGGTCGGCCAGGATCGCCTCGAGGAACTTGCGAGGCATGTCCTGTTCCGCGGCGATGGTCTGGGTGGACAGCAAAGACGGGTACGCGGCGGCGAGGCTCAGCGCCGCCCGCACCGCGTAGTCACCACGCGCGGAGATCTGCACCCTGCCATCATGCCTAACAGGCGCCGGTCAGGCCCGCCACGCCTCGGTGGTCGCGTCGGCGGGTGGGCGGGGTCGTACGACCGGACGTGGTCCGGGCTGCTCGCGGGCGGCCCGGAACGCGCCGGGGCTGACCCCGACCTCGCGGGTGAAGAACCGGCCGAAGTTGGTCGGCTCGGAGAACCCGAGCTGCCGGCCGATCCGGGCGATCGGTTGATCGGTGGCGGCCAGCAGCCGGCTGGCCTGGAGCGCGACCCGCTCGTCCACCACCTGCTTGGCGCTGCGCCCGGTCACGGCCAGACAGGCCCGGGTGAGCGTACGCACCGAGCAGCCCAGCCGGTCGGCGTAGTCCTCCACCCGGCGGGTGCGCTGGTAGTCGAGTTCCACCTCGCGGCACAACCGGCGGAAGGTGGCCTCCTCCGGACGCGACGCCCGCCGCGCCCCGGTCGGCAGCATGCTCAGTCGCAGCAGCAGCACTGTCAGCTGATGGCGCAGCAGGCTGCGGGCCGCCGGGACGTCCCGGTGCCGACGGGCGTCCACGGTCAACTGGCTCACCTCGTTGATGACCGCGTCCTCGTCCTCGCCGGCCAGCTGGACCCAGGTCGGCACGTCATCGGCGTCGACGTCCAGCCCGTGCAGCGTCTCCGGGTGCCAACGGACCACCGTGGCGTCCAACTGGGGCGGGGTGCAGCGCAGCACCTGCCCGGGCCGTACCCGCAGCAGCGTGCCGGGTCGGCAGGGCAGCGCGCGGAAGTCCACCTCGGCGAAGCCGTGGCCGCCCGTGGCCAACATGATCAACTCTCGGTCCAGCAGCACCGGGCGTCGCCAACCGGGGGCGGGCGCCAGGTCGCACAGCGTGATCGTGTCGATCTCGACTGAACCAGCGGCAGCGTCGGGCAGGGCCGCGGCGAGGTGACCGGAAGGGACCATCACCTGCGACGTTAGCCCGCGAGCGGCCCGTACGCATCTCATCCGGCCTGCGCGTTTGCCGCCGGATGCTCGGGCGGGGTTGTCGCGGTGCCGGCCGGCGGTTAGGTTACCGATCGGTAGTGATCTGGTCGCCGCGGCGGCTCGGCGGTCCTTGCCGGCGACCTCGGCATCCGGCCGGCCCGGTCGGGCTCGCGAGAGGATGGGCATGAACGATCTGTTCTCGGTCGACGGCAAGACCGTCCTGGTCACCGGCGGCTCGCGGGGAATCGGGCTGATGATCGCCCGAGGCTTCGTCGCCGCCGGCGCGCACGTGATCATCTCCTCGCGCAAGGCGGACGTCTGCGAGGCGGTGGCGAAGGAGCTGTCCGCGCAGGGCAACTGCGAGGCGATCCCTGCCGACCTCAGCCACGACGAGGGCGCGCAGGTGCTGGCCGCGGCCGTCCGGGACCGGGTCGACAAGCTCGACGTGCTGGTCAACAACGCCGGCGCCACCTGGGGCGCGCCGCTGGAGAGCTACCCGGAGAGCGCGTTCGACAAGCTGTGGGCGGTCAACGTCAAGGCCGTCTTCCGGCTGACCACCGCGCTGCTGCCGGCGCTGCGCGCCGCCGCCAGCGCCGACGACCCGGCCCGCGTGATCAACATCGGCTCCATCGACGGCATCCGGGTGCCGTTCATGGAGGTGTACGCGTACTCGGCCACCAAGGCGGCGGTGCACATGCTGACCCGCAGCCTGGCCCACCAGCTGGCCGGCGAGCGGATCACCGTCAACGCGATCGCGCCGGGGCCGTTCGAGAGCAAGATGATGGCGTTCGCGCTGGACGAACCGACGTCCCGGGCGGCCATCGAGGCCCAGGTGCCGCTGGGCCGGATCGGCCGGCCGGAGGACATGGCGGGCGCGGCGATCTACCTGTCGTCCCGGGCCGGCGCCTACCTGACCGGCGCGGTGATCCCGGTCGACGGGGGCATGACCACGCACGGGTGAACTGCTGCGGCAGCCCGCATCACCACCTATGGGTGAACAGCGTCGCGGGCGGCGCCGCGGCGTCACCGCTACGGGCGGTTACGCCGTCGGGCGGCGTGGTCGGGGCGAATGACCGGTGTGACCGGGTCGCGTGACGGCAGGGTCGAGGCTGCCCGCGTACCTCCGGGACAGGCCGGGGCCGCGCGGACTCGGCAGATCCGCGCGGCCCCGGCTTCGTCGTGGTCAGCGCCCGGCGAGCAGCCGGTTCACCGCCGTGTCGACGTCCAGGTGCTCGGCCTCCCGGCCGCGCGGGACGACGACGTAGGTCCGCCGCAGGAAGCGCACCAGCACGCTGCGTGGCACCTCGAACAGGGCGTTGCCGTCCGGCGACGACAGCGCCAGGGCGACGAAGTCGCCGCGCGGGGTGGCCCACGGCCAGACCCGCACGTCGCCGATGCCGGCCGGCTCGTCGAGCCCGGTGACCAGCAGCTCGCGGGCGAAGGACCAACTCACCGCCTCGCCACCGGCTGATTCGGCGTGGAACAGGACATGGACCGCATACGGGTCAGCAGGGTCGTAGCGCAGACTGGCACGCACCGGCAAGGCGGTGGCGTCAGGTGCGACGAGCCTTAGCGACGTCTCGACCTCTACGGTCGTCGGTCGGATGACACTCATGGACGTTCTCCCCCCGGCACCGCGTGCGGAACGCGCGTGTCCCGCTTTTCCCATACTCAGCCGCTACTCCTGGCTACGCTCCGCCATACGCTGACTTCACCCAGTGGTGGGAAGGGGGTCGGAAAGGCCGCGTGAATGTGAAAATTCATCTAGGATTTCCGGTTCTGCCCAGTGCGTTGATCCCGCCCGGCATCGGGTGGTTCAGTCGTCGACTTACTCCGGTAACGTCCAGTCGGCCGTTGCAGTGACGGGCCCGCGCAACACTGGGGGGTGAAATGGTCAAGAAGCGATCCTCAGTGGATCAGGTGGCCGCGCGGGGCCCGTCGAACGTCGCGGTCCGCGCAACCGAACAGCGGGGGTACGGGGTGCCGAAGGAGCAAGGTGACCGGCACGGTCGGTCGGTGGTCGAACGCGGCCGGTCCGGCAACGATCCAGTCGGTCGCAACGGGCGCGGTCGCGCCGGGGCGAATGGCTCCGCCGGCCGGGGCGATACGTCGGGGCGGAATGATGGCGACGAGGTGAGCGGCGTCACGGAGCGTGAGGGGGGTGGTGTCGCGGTGTCCGAGCGGCGCGACCTGCCACGCTGGCGGCGGCGGATATCCACCACCCTCGCACTGATCCGGGCCAACCCCACCGGCCGGGTCGCCCTCAAGATCATGATCGGGGTGCTGGGCGCCATCGTGGTGACCGTCGGCATCGTGCTCATCCCGCTGCCCGGCCCCGGCTGGTTGATCGTGATCGCCGGCCTCGGCATCTGGGCGGTCGAGTTCCACTGGGCCAAGCGACTGCTCGGCTTCACCCGCCGCCACGTCCAAGGCTGGGCGACCTGGGTGAAGAGGCAGTCATTCGCCATGCGCCTGTTGATCGGCTCAGTCGGCATCATCTTCGTCGCCGCCGTGGCCTGCCTCTCGATCAAGTACAGCCTCGGCATCGACGTGATCGCCCAGGTGTTGCACTACCTCGCGACGAACTGACCCCGGGTTCGCGGTCCGGTCCCTCGATCGGGTAGAGTCATCCGCGCTGAGGGCGATTAGCTCAGCGGGAGAGCGCTTCGTTCACACCGAAGAGGTCACTGGTTCGATCCCAGTATCGCCCACCACGAATAAGCAGCAAAGGCACCCTCGGAAGAGGGTGCCTTTCTTGCTGACTGCATCGACGGGCATGGTCATGAGTCAGCTATGAGTCAGCGAACGCGTCGCGGATGCGTTGATCCCGTCCGTCCGATCGGTGGGTGTAGAGGTTGAGCGTGGTCGACGGTTTCTCATGGCCCATCACCGCCTGGACGTCGTTGACCGGGACGCCGCGTGACACCAGTTCGGTCGCGTACGAGTGTCGCAGGTCGTGAAAACGCAGCCCGCCCGGCGCCATCTTCGCTACATGCGCCACCGCTTCCCGCTCGGTGGTGAATTCGGCGGACCACTTGACGCCTTCCAGGTCGACCCAGGCTGCCCGCCACTTGAAGTGGCCCAGGCGGCTCACGTCCCCGAGTAGTCCGGCACGGGCCAGCGATGGTCGCCAGACGCGAGCCCGGAAGAGGGTTCGGCGCAACGGCCCGGCGGACGAGTTGGTGAACACCTCACCACGAGGGCCAGCCGGGAACGCATCATGATGCGCCGTCAGGAGGTCTACCGCGAAGTCCGGCACCGGAACGGTACGCCGGCCCGCCCGTGACTTCGGGTAGGGCTTGATCGTGACGGTGCCAGCCACCTCGACGGCGACCCGGACGACCTGGACGGTCTTGCCGGTCAGATCGAGCGATTCCCAACGGAGCCCCGTGCATTCGCCCCAGCGGAGGCCGGTGCCACCGGCGAGCGCGACCAGGGCGCGGTATCGATCCGGCACCGCAGGCAGGAGCTGTCCGACCAGGTCTGCACGATTGAGGACGTTTCCATCGGTGTCCTTCTTGCGCCGCGACGGGATCTTTACGCCCTCGCACGGATTGACGCCGATCAGCCGGTCGCGGACGGCCGCTCGGAGGATCGAGGAGAACAGACGGAAGCACTCCGCCACCGTTGCGGGCGAACGTCGGGCGCCCAGCTCGGTCACCCAGGACTGAACTGCCAGGTGATCGATCCGGAACAGCGGCACATCCGACCAGCGCGGAAGCACGTGCGTCCGGAGGATCGAAGCATCCCGCGCCCTGGTGGTCATCTCGTCATTGCGAGATGCGCGCCACCGCTCCGCGTACCCTCCGAAGAGCAACCGACCAGCGTGCGGATCGACGTACCCGCCGCGGGCGATGGCGGCTTCCGTCTCGGCCAGGAAAGAGGCCGCTTGCCGACGAGTCGGAAACGTCTTGGCCTTCTGCCGGCCCGTGGCATCCCGCCAGTTAGCCCGGAAGGTGCCCGCTGGTGTCTTGACGATGTGTCCCATTAGGCCCACCCTTCCCGGCCATCGGTGGCGGGCTCGGTGCATTCGTCTAGCCAGGCGTGAAACCGCTTCTTGGGAATGACCCAGCGACCGCCAAGCTTGCGGGCGGGTATCTCGCCCTCACGGACCAGGGCGTAGGTGCTGCCGAGGGACAGCGACAGTAGGCGGGCGACTTCGCGGACGGAGTAGACGGCCCGGTTGTCGTTGATTCGCAGAACGCGTCGAGGCGCGTCGAGTTCATTTGTGGCGGAGCGCGGCTGAGTGGTGATGGTGACGGCGGGGCGTTGCATGGGTTCCTCCGGGATCAGTGGGTGGCAGGGCGGACGGTGGCCAGTTCGGTAGTCGCGGCACGATCCCTCGCGGCGAGCAGGGCAGCCTTCCATTGGGCTCGTTGGGACAGGGCACGTAGGAGTCGGTGTTGTAGGGGTGGCACGTCGGCGTCGTCGGGGTGGGCGAGTTCCCAGGCGTAGGCGGGTGGGGCGTCCTGGTCGACGGGGTCGGCGTCGTCTGATCCGGTGCTGACGCCGAGGAGGTTGCGGACCCAGGCGCGGGCGTCGGCGCGGTGGTCGGCGAGGGTCTTGCCGGACCAGTCGCGGGAGACGAGGATGCGTCGGCCGCCGATGCCGAGGGTGGCGCGTTGGTGGACTTTGCCCTTGCAGCGGCCCGCTTGGAGCCGGCCGTGGGCCTTCTTGGGTTGGACGCCGTAGAGCAGCCAGTTCGCGCACCGTTCGTTGCACGGTGTGACCCGCAGTTGCTCCCAGAGCCGGTCGAGGTGGTCGCGTTGCCGGTCGGTGCTCGCCTTGTGGCAGTCCGCGGCTGACTTGGTGATGTACTTGGTGATGTAGCCGATCGTGCGCTGCGCGTGGACGGTGCCGGGGGTGACGCCTTCGGCGTGGACCTGGGTGCCGAAGCGGACGACGTGTGAGGGTTCGGCGGTGGGGTCGGTGTCGATGTCGTCCAGGGCGTCAGCCCACGACGGCAGCTGCTCGTTCGTGTCGGGATCAACCCATGTGGCTTGGTCGCCGTCCCAGACTGGGGGCCGGTCGAGGGTGTACACCAGCTCATCGGCCGGGGGCCACCAGACTTGGTGGTAGGTCGCGGCGGCGACCTGCCGCAGCACCGCCCGGGGGATGGTGCCCCGAATGGCGAAGTGCGCGTGTGGGGCGAGACGGCGTTGGGGCTCTACGCACCCGGCGTATTGGACGTTCCAGCCCGCGCAGCGGCGCAGGTTCTGCCAGAACCGGTCGAGCAGCCGCGCGAAGTGGACCGCATCCCACGCCGCCCGCCGGTAGTCGTACGAGTCCGGATCGACGGGTGTCCCGTCGGGGAGGACCCGGCCGTAGGAGTCGAGGGTGAGGGACAGCCACATCGACGGCTGGTGTTGGGTGCCGTCCGGGGCGGTGTAGACGCGGCCGAGGGTGCGTGGTTCGACCTTCTTGCGGGGTAGGTCCGGGGCGTCCTGCCGGCGGCGGGTAGACCGCTTGCGGCGCCCACCGAGGCCGAGGCCGGGTCCTTCCCCGTCGTGGCCGGGGGCGATCTGCCCGCGTAGCCCCTCAGCTGTGGTGGCTTCCTCGACTTCCGCTATTGCCTGGTCGATGGCGGGGATCTGGTCGAACTGTGCCGACCGTTGGGCTTCCTCGCGGGCAAACTCCAAGTGAGCGCGCAGGAGGATCAACTCTCGCTGCGCTGCGCTGGCCGGATGTGGGCCGAGGGGGTTGGGTTCTTCGGTGCGGTGCCATCCCTCGCGGATCTGGGTCTGTCGCAGCCGGCGGGCACGCGTTGCGCACGGCGGGCACTTGTCTTCCCGGGTGGTGCCGCAGGGCAGGTCGATGACTTCGGTCAGACCGGTGTGCAGGTCGGTGCGGCGCAGGGTGACCGGCCGCAGGCACACGCCGTACTCGGCGGCCATTTCCTTCACGACCTGCCGGGACATGGGCATGGCGAGGCGGGCGGCACGGGAGCCGGGCGTCGGCGGCACGGTGGCGGGGATGTCGGTCGAGGGCGGGGTGGGGTCGGGGGTGAGGCCGGGCAGGGTGGGGGCGGTCAACGGGTCACCTCCGGTAGCTCGAACAGGGCGGGTTGGGTGTTGCCGATCGGGGTGGTGCGGGTGGGTCCGGCGTGGGAGGCCCACCGGGTTGCCGCGGCTTGGTGCCGGCCGCAGGCGACTTCGGCGCGGTATCGGCCGCTGCCGGGGTGGCCGGCTTCGATCAGGGCGACGGCTGGCCCACCGCAGCGGGCGCAGTAGGTGGGCCAGCCAGCCATGGCGGTCAGTGGTTGCAGCCGGAGCAGTGCAGCCCGACGCAGCCGGTCTTGCGGGAGCGGAGCAGGACGGCGAGCAGGACCAGGACCAGGACCACGCCCGCGATGAGCGGAGCCGCCGAGCGGACGGCGTTGGTGAGTTGGACGGCGGCGTAGCCGACTCCGGCCACGGCGGCGACGGCCGGCACGGTTGCGGCGGCGATGATGTGCCCGCGCCGCAGTCGACGCACCACCGGTGCCGCCGGGGTGGGGGTGTCGAGGAACCGGACCGTGACCGTCACTCGATCACCGTCGGGCAGCTGTTCCGGGGTGGTCATGGACAGCAGCCGGCCGGAGTCACGGACCAGAGCGACGGTCGCGGCGACCTCGGCCGGGGTGCCGACGATGCGGCGGGCGACCACGGCGGTGCGGCGGTGGGTCTGGCGGGCGAGGTGGGTGCGGCTCATCGGGTGACCTCCGAGGGGAAGACGTGGCCGTTGCGGGGGGTCTGAACGACGGACGACACCAGCGCCGACCGCACGGCACCCGGAACTGCGACCGGAGCCGGGGCCGGGGCCGGGGTGGTGGGTGCTTGCGGGATGACGACCGGGGCCGGGTTGGTCGGCAGGTCAGCGGGAGTCATCTCGGCCGGTTCGTCGGCGGGTTCCTCGACGCGGGTCGGGGCGGTCGCCTTCTTGGACGCGCCGGTGAGGATGAGCTTGGACAGGGCGAGGAACGCCAGCGCGGGCACCGACGAGAGCAGCCGGGAGGAGAAGCTGTCGTTGGCTACCGCGATCTGCGCGGCCAGGGACAGCGCGACGGCGGCGACGAGCAGGACCAGGGGGTAGGCCACGGAGGCGTGCGGGTCGCTGCGACGACGACGGCGGATCACCAGCAGCGCGGCGGCGGGCATCAGTTCGGAGATGACGGCGTTGGACCAGCCGAACCACTCTCCAGTGCCGGTCGGGGCGTGGATCATCGTCCAGTCCTTGACGTGGGTGAACGACGCGGCACCAGCCATGCCACCCACGGCCAGGAGGATGAGGACCAGGGCGACGCCCTCCAGGCGCTCTGCGTTCAGGAACCGGCGCACGAGGTCACCTCCCGCTCAGCGGTGACGGGCGGGGCGGGGCGGAGCCAGGAGCGCAGGTTGCGCAGGTAGATCGCGCCGTAGACGAAGCAGGAGACAAGGAAGCCCCACTGCGCGGTGGCGATCGCGTACGCCAGCCACAGCAGCTGGGCGGCGAGGCCGACAGCCCAGCCGGTCCAGGAACGCTTTCCGGCGAGGTAGAGGCCGGTGACACCGACCGCCATGAGGAGCCAGGACCACAGTTGGTGGCTCATGCCGCCCACCCCCAGGCTTCGGCGTCTTCGGCGGCGATCTCAGCGTGCTGCCGCAGCGCGGCGGCGATGATGTCGGCGGCCTGCGTGTCCGGGGCGCAGTAGACGCAGTGCTGGTCGGGGTCGGTGTGGGCGAGGTCGAGGCAGATGCGGCGGATGGGCCGGCGGGTGAGTCGACGGGTACGCATCAGGGAAGCTCCAAGCACGCGGGCGGGTCAGCGGGTGGTGGGGGTGATGTGGACGCGGATCCACTCCGGCGGCTCGCCCGTGGAGGCGACGGCTTCGGAGAGGCAGCGCCACAGCGCCCACGCCTCGTTGGGGGTCAGGTACATGCGGCGGCGACCGGAGCCGACCGCGACGTAGAGGTCCGCGTTGGGGGTGACCCGGACCGTGACCGGCACGGATGCCTTGTCCACGTGCGGGGCACGCAGCCGGTAGAACCTGCGCGGCTCGGGGGCCTGCTCGTCGGGTTCGTCGGCGTAGGGCATCCGGGTGGGCGCGCCCTCGGGCAGCTCGTGGGCGGTCATCGCGGGTCACTCCCGTCGGTGTTGAGGTCCAGGGCGTTGAGCAGTGACGGCGGCAGCAGCGGCGCGGCCTGCTTCGGCGGGGTCGGCCGGTACGTGTGCCGGCCGTTGCCGTTGCTGCGCGGCTTGACCGGAGCCGGAGCCGGGTCGGGTTCGGGCTGAATCTCCGGCGGGGCGGGGAAGGTCGTGGCCATGTCCCGGATTACGTCGTCGGGCAGGAAGGAGAACCGCACCCGCGCCGGTTCCGGCTGACCGTCCAGCAGGACGTAGGCGACGCCCTTGGCGGACTGCGGGATCTGGTCGGCGAGTGCTCCGCGGTCGCGGGCGCCGTCACCGAGGAGCAGGTCGACGTGGGCGCGTTCGGTGAGGCCGAGGGCGATGCGGGTGGGGAAGAAGTCCCGGACCGAGACGACTTCCTTACGCGGGTCCTGGGTCGCGGCGACGACCAGCACACCCAACCCGGCGCCCTGGGTCAGCAGCAGCCCCAAGGCTTGGGTGATGCGTTGGCGGATGTCGCTGTCGGGCAGGAACGCCAACAGCGCGGCGATCTCGTCAATCACGACGACGATCAGCGGCTCATCCGTGGTCGGCGTGTGCACCCGCACCTTGCCCCGCAACGCCCGTTGACGTGCCCGCATCCGGGTCACGGCGTCGTCCAGGAGGTCGGCCATGCGGTGCCAGTCGTCATCGACGTACCGGGAGAACAACGCCCGACCGATGGACAGCTCCATGCCGCCCTTCGGGTCGATCGCCCACACCCTGACCAGACCCGACCGGATGCCGGCCGCGAGGGAGCGCAGCAGGGACCAGATGACCGAGCCCTTGCCCATCCGCGTCGCCCCACCGACCAGCACATGCGTGGCGAGCAGCCGCAGGCAGTACACCGCCAGGTCTTCCCGCACACCCAGCGGCAGAGCGGTGAAGTCCGGGCGGGCCGGCACGGGCAGCGGGGCGACGATGCGGGTCAGCGGGTCACGGCGGATGAACACCAACCAGACGTGGCGGGGCCGGTCCCGGAACCGCACCCGGTCGACCAGCCGCAGCAGCCACGCGAGACGGCCCGTGCGGTCGGGGGGTGCCTGTCGGCGGCCGGAGAAGACCCGGCAGTGACGGGTGCCGAACGAGTAGGCGAGGTCCCGGGCGGCCTTGTGGTAGACCTCCGGGTTCTGCCCCTTCGGCATCCGCACCACGAGTTCGTCGGTGGCGTAGGAGCAGCGCACCGACAGCAGCCGCGGCAGCACTTCCCCGCCGTCGTACTTCTTCACCAGGCCGCACAGGGACATGACCTCGTGCCACTGACGCCGGTACACCCACAGCCGCCGCCACACCGTGACCGCGCGGAGCACGGCCAGGCGGTGGAACGAGTCCCGGGCCTGCCACCACCACAGGCCAGCGGCAGCGGCGATGACGAGCAGGACCAGGAGGTGAGGCCACCACCCGTGCGACCGGTAGGCGTCGACGGCGACCAGGACCAGGACGACGACCGGCCAGGCTCGCCAGTGCCGGACAGCGGCCACCAGCAGCCGGACCGCAACCACGGCGAGGCGGCCGAGCAGGAACAGGATCGTGACCGTCCAGACCACCGGCCACGGGGCGGAGATCTGGAACCGGCGGAAGTTCACCAGCGGGGCGCGCATCACGCCACCGCCTTGCGGGTCTGCTGCTGCTCGATCCACGCCTCAGCGCAGACCTTGTGCACCGGGGTGCCCTTCGGGCTACGGCAGATCGCCGGCTTCCCGCAGATCACACACGGGACCGGATCGCCGGCACCGCCGGAACGCGTCCAGTCCAGTTCTCTTGGCATGATGAAACCGCCCTTCCAGGCCGAGAGGGTTTTGGAGAGGGCAGCGGGGCGGCCGGCTTCCTAGGGCATGGGCCGCCCCGCGCCACGATCAGTCAGGCCGCCGCCTTCACGGCCGGCACTGACAAGGACTCACGAGCTGCGGCCAGCACGCCGGCCAACCGGTCGATCTCCGCGCGAGGCAGGAACAACGCCACCTCACCGCCGAGGTCACCCAGCTCGACCACGACCCGGTCCTGTTCCGGGTGGGACCGGAACGACAGCGCGGTGTCGGGCTTGACGTGCGCGTTCACCGTCACGTTCGCCGCCGACATCAGGCAGCCTTACCGCGCGTCTCGGCCAGGGTCTTCGGCGCCACCAGCGCGGTCGCCCGGTACGAGAAGGCCAGCCGACCGTTGCTGCCCACGTACGGCGTGACCGTCAGGCCCTCGAACTCCACCGGCTGGAACGGACCCACCGGCGGGACCGGCTGCACGTCAGCCAGGACCTTGATCGAAACCTCACGCGACCGGGACCCAAGCTCCGGGTCCATGTCCATCACCCGGCACTGCCACACCCGCTGACCCGTCACCTTGTCCTTGGCCGGCGTCCGCTGCCGAGTCGCCTCGTTGAAGTCCTGCGCCTCCGCGATCGAGTCCGGCACGAACACCGCGCCGTGGGGGAAGACCGCCTCGAACGGAACCGAGAACCGAGTACCACCACGAAGAGCCATTGCTCTACCTCCATGCGCCTGTTGGCTTCGCCCCTGCTCATGGGGCCTTGTCGTCCAGTGGCGACCTTTGGGCCGCCCACTTGGTACCTACCAAGAAACCACATCAGGGTCGGCCCGTCAATGCTTGGTCCGTACCAAAGTCGTAGAGTGGGGGCATGAACGCGGATAAGACACCGCGTGACCTGGGGCAAGAGCAGGAGCCCCGTCACGTCGCACTGGCCAAGAGGCTGCGGGAAGCCATCGCGCGTGGTGACTTCTCTCCCGGTGAACGGCTACCTGCCGAGCGGGATCTTGCCGACCAGTTCAAGGCATCTCGGACGACGGTTCGTCTGGCACTGTCGGCGCTCAAGTCGCAGGGATTGATCGGGTCCGGGCAGGGACAGGGCACCTACGTGCGCAAGGCCCGACCGATCCGGGTCATGGCGATGGACCAGGACCGGCGAGCGAGACGGGCCGAGAACCATGCGGCTACGTTCAACACCGAGGTTGCCCGGCAAGGTCGGATCGGGCGACAGGACATCACCAGCGTGGCGCCCGAGCCCGCGAACGGCGAGGTTGCCCGCTGGCTGAGAGTCGATGAGGGAACGCCGGTATTGGCCCGGCGGCGGGTCATGCTCGTTGATGAGGAGCCGTACCAGCTCGGTGACAGCTACTACGTGCACGAGCTGGTGAAGGACACCGCAGTTGCCGAGCCGGCACCCGTCGAGGAGGGGGTCTTGGCGGTGCTCGAACGGGTTCACGGCAAGCCGATCTCGTACTACATCGATGAGCTGAGCTTCCGGATGCCGACGCCGGAGGAGGCCGCGACCCTGCGGCTAGATCCGGGAGTCTGTGTCGTCCGCGCGGTCCGCATCGCCTACGACGACGAAGACATCCCCGTCGAGGCATTCGACCAGCTGCTAGCCGGAGACAAGCACGTCTTGGTCTACGAGGTGTCGGGGGAGTGACCGAGCCGATGGACCTCGGGCAGCCCATCCTCACCGGGAGGGTTGTCCAGTTGGAGCCGATGACGGTTGAGAGCATCGCCGACCTAACGGAGGCGGCGAACCACGCGGCGATCTGGACCTACCTTGACGAGCCGACGCCAAGCACGAGCGAGGCGGTCTCAGCCCTCGTGACGGAGGCGGTCGAGGAGCAGCGCCAGGGCGTGCGCATCCCCTACGTCATCAGGGACCGCAGAACTGGGGCAGCCATCGGGAGCATCAGCTTCATTGACATCCAGCCACGCCACCGAGGCGTCGAAATCGGTTGGGCGTGGGTAACACCGGATCACTGGCGGACCGGTGCCGCCCGTGAAGCTTCCTACCTGCTCATGCGACACGCCTTCGAGACTGCCGGCGCAATCCGGGCGGTGTTCAAGACCGACTCCCGCAACGTCCGATCCCAGCGCGCGATCGAGGGACTAGGAGCAACGCGGGAAGGCGTCTTCCGGAACCACCGGATCCTGCGGGACGGGCACGTCCGGCACTCGATCTTCTACAGCGTCACGGCCGAGGAATGGCCGGAGGTCCGCCGAGCGCTCGATGTGTGGCGCGGAGAGCTGCCGACCGAGTGAGGTAGGTCGGAGCAAAAGCCGGCGGCAGGCGTTAGGTCGCCCGGGCGACAGTGCAGAGCAGGTACGCGCGGTGTGGTGGGATGGCCCGCACCTGCTCGCGGGCTCGGATCATCGGTGGCGGTGCGAGCTGCGCAAGGACGACGGCGGTTGGCGGGTGTGGTCCGTCGAGCTGCCTCCGTGGTGCGGGTTGCATGTGTGGGCCGACATCTGTCGGCGATGAGGACCAGGGCGTGAGGGGCAAACGCGGCGACCTATTCGGGCGGTTTCGTCGTGGCGTCGCCGTTCATCTCGCGCCACTGGCCGCCATCGGCTTGCACGAGTCGCTTCGCCATCTGCCGTGCTTCGTCCTCGGTGTCGAACTCCCAGCGGAGCACCTTGCCTGTCTCGGAGTCGCCTGCTCTGGCGATGACGTGCCACCGGATCTCGCGGGCAAGCCACACGTCACGCCGGGTCAGCCGTCCCCAGCTGTTGTTCCACCAGCGCGCCACCAGCTCTTTCCTCACGGCGTGATCGTACAAGCGTTCGAACCGGGTGGCGGGGTAGCGCGTCGAAGGTGGGTATCCAAGCGGACCGGCCGGGAGGGAACCGCGGTGCCGATGTAGGAGAAGGTTGGCAGGCGGCCACGCGCGGAGCGGACAGGGCAGCCAGCGTCAGACGCGGATGAGCCGCAGCGATTCCCCGCGGGTGACGCCGGACGACGGCGGCCGGGGTGGGTGTTGTGTTCGTGCCGGGCGTGGTCGACTCGGAGCGCTTCCTGTGATCTGTTGCCGAATTGGCCTGTACTAGATCAAGGC
>NZ_JBFBAO010000005.1:0-51613 GCF_040682255.1 Micromonospora sp. NPDC051296
TCAACGCCAGGACCGCAAGCAGCCTCCGCTGTTGGCGTGGCCCGAGGTCGAGTTGCCGTTCCCCGGACCATGCCTCTACGGCGCCCAGAAGCCGACGATCGTGACGTCACCGATGAGTCGCAGTTCCTCCTCGTACACCCCGGGTTGGAGCATGACGGTCGTCCCGGCCCCGGCGACTGCCAGGGCGTCGCCGATCCGCGGCAGCCCGCCGGGTTCGTTGTGCGACACCGATACGACGGCTTGGTTCATGGTCGCGGCCCTCCGCTGGTCGCTGGTGTCGGTGCCGGGAAGGGGTGCCCCTGCGGGTCGAGGCCGAGCGCGAAGTCGAGGCTGGACGGCTGGTCGGCGACAGTGGCCTGGCCGTGCTGCCGCAGCCGGCGCAGCGTCTCCTCCCGCCACGTGCCGTCGCCGGGTCGCTGGCCGGTGCGGTCCCGCAGCAGCACCCGCATCGGCTGGTCGCCGGCGGGCTCGTCGACCGCCAGGACCGCGAACCGGCTGCCCGGTGGGAACGTCGCCACCGGCTGCGCGGCCGGCATGAACTGGTCGACGCGGCGCGCGCTGACCGACCAGATGACGTACTCCACCGCCACCGCGCGTCCGCCGCCGGTGAGGTGAACATCAACGAAGGCTGGTTCGACGAGTTCGTCACCCGCTCGATAGCTGGCGACCACGCTGGTCGCGCTGGTGGCGTAGACCGGACCGATCACCGTGGGCAGTCGCCGCAGCCCGCTCACCGCGCCGCGGGCGATGAGGCTCTGCGTCTCGCTCCGGCCGTCGGCGCCGCGCAGGACCTGGTTGACCGCATCGCGATCGGCGCCGTACGCGCACAGCGCGACCAGGTCGCCGACCAGGTCTGCGCCGCCACCGGCGGCCCGCAACCCGGGTTCTTCGGCGAGGGTACGGGTGACCACTCGGGCGTAGGCGTCATAGCGTTCGGAGAGTGCGCGGCGCAACTGCGCCCGGTCGTCCGCGCCCCACCGGGTGGTGTCGATCCATCTCGGCTGGGAGGGTGCCGCCGACGCAGCGGCCTGCGGCGGCGGTGGTTGCGGCGCCGGGCCCGGCGGGTGCTCGGCCGGTGCCGGCGGGGGTGGCTCGCTCACCGGCGCGGCCTCGACGCTCAGCGCCGGCGTACGCGGCACGGTCAGCGCGGCGGCCCGGTTGAAGCGACCGACCCAACGGCCTCCGTCCAGTACGCCGGCCTGACCGCTCACCACCTCGGGCGTGTCGTTGCACGGCGGTGCCGGGGCGACCGGAAGGGCCAGGGCGGCACCGGCTTTCGTCGGGCTGCTCACGTCGCTCCCCCTCTCGACCGGCTGTCCGGGACGCGGACGTGTCCCGGAGACAACGGCCGGATCGACGCACCGGTTCATCAGGCGTCGCCGCCCTGGTCACCGGTGGCCGGTGGTGGTGAGCCAAGGTCCCGCCGACGGGTCGGCAGGTAGTGCTCGTTGACCAGGACGATCACGTTCATCTCCGGGTCCGACAGCCGTTCCACCTGCACCGGATTCTCGGTCAATACCTCGAAGTCGACGTCGAGGTCGCCGTCGGTGTCCTGCGCGAGCTGGCGTCCCCAGCGGAGGAACTGGCCGATCAGACTCGCGAAGCGGACGCCTGCCTCGCCGCCGTAGCTGCCGTGCTGCCGCAGCGCCGCCGCGAAGGTCGCCACGTCGAGCTGGCCCGGCTCCGGGTCCGGCACCACACCCATGTTCCCGAGCGCCAGGGCAGTGTGCACGTCGGGGTTGGTCCGTCCCTGCTCGACCAGCAGGGCGAGGAAGTCACGCAACGCGGGCGCGTCCGTGAGCTGGCCCGGCGGTGCGAGCCCGACCGCGTTCGCGACCAGGCCGGCCGCGGTGCCGACCCGCTCGGCGGAGAGGGTCGCCAGGACCGCGGCGAAGGCGCAGTCACCGTCCGGGCTGACCCAACCGACCGCACGCCCGTGCTGACTGAGCCAGCGCTGCTGGGCGGCGTTCGGTGCGTAGAACTCACCGGGTCGGTTGCGTTCGCCCTCGTGCCACCAGTCCGGCGGCACCGGCCGTGACCGGGCGGCCCGGTCGTCGGAGGTTCCCGCGTGGGCCGGGACCCCGGTGCCCTCGTTCAGATCGTCGCCGTCGCCCTCCGGCAGGAGGTCGTCGTCGCCCTCCCTCAGGTCGTCGTCGCTCCCCTCCGGGGCGTGCATGCCGGCCTGCGGGTGCTCGGCCCCGTCGCTGGTGCCAGCGGGTCCACCCAGCCGGAGCACCGACGGACGCGGAGCCTTGTCCTCGTCCTGGTAGGTCGCCAGCAACCGCCGCAAGATGCCGATCAACTCGCTGGTGGTGGTGACGCTCTGCGCTGCCGGTGCCGAGGTGTGCAGATCGATGGTCCGCAGTCGCGTTTCCCGGCGCGGGTGGGCGTCGACGTAGTCGCGTAGCTCCCGCTCCACCGTGGCGCGTTGCCGGTCCAACTCGCGCTGGCCGCCCAGGAACCGGCTCAACAGCGTCGTCGACGTCTCGGCCGTCAGCTGCGCCGAGGTCGGCGTGAGCGGCGGCTGGACGGCCGGTTCCTCGGCGACCTGTTGGCTGATCGGCGACTCAGCCGTCGGCTGGCTGGCCAGCGACTGGGTCACCGGCTGGCTGGCCGGCGACGGAGGCGTCGGTATGCGCGGCGGCCTGACGAGGGTGGGCGGGGTGAGACCCTCCAGCGTCAGGCTCAGTCGACGCGGCATGGGCGGCACCGACGCGGGTGCCGGCTCAACTGCTGCTGCCTGCTCCGGCTCGGACTCGGACTCCGGGTCCCGCTTCGCCTCGGACAGCGGCTCCCGCTTCGCCTCGGACTCTGGGTCCCGCTTCAGCTCGGACTCCCGCTTCGGCTCCTGGATTGGCGACGGAATGGGAGCCTCGCCAGCCTTGGAGGCGGTCTCGTCGACCGTGTCGAGGCGGGTCGGGTCGTCGTCCGTCTTGACGCCGAACTTCGGCGGCAGCTGTGGCGGTTTCGGCGGCGGCGGGACGGGGACCGGCGCGGTCGGCCGGTAGCGGGTCTCCCCCACCGTGACCACGGTGAGTGGTGGATCCACCATCGGTCCGGTCAACGGAGCGGACCGCGCGCTCCGGCCGTCGGCACCGGCGATCGACCCGGTCCCGTCGGCGTCGATGGTCTCCACCCGGATGCCGAGCGTGGCGGCGATGGCGGTACGCGACGGCAGGGGTGCGTCGTCGGCGAGCCCGCGCCGCTGGGCGATCGTCTCGCGGAGGCCGTCGACCGTCGCCGCCGCGACCTCCCGCACCGCCGCGGACGGGTTCGGCTGGTGCCGCGCCGTCGTGATCAACGCCTCCAGCCAGGCATTGCGGCCGGTCGCCTGGTCCAGCGGCCGCAGCCCGCGCGCGAGGAGGGCCTGCGTCTGGGCATCGGTCAACGGTGCCGGCGGCGGGGTTGGGATCGCCTGCCGGCGGGCCTGGACCAGGGCCTGGACCAGGGCCTGGACCTGTTCGGAGAGCCGGGTCCGGCCGTCGTGGAGGGCAACCAACTCGTCGCGGCCGATGCCGAGTTCGGCGGCCTCGTCCCGCAGCGGCTGCGGCAGCATGCGGACGGCCTGTTCGGCGGGAACCAGACGCTGGCTGCCGGCGGTCGGCACCAGCTCCGCGTACCAGCCGTCCCGGTCGATGCCGAACCGCTGGTCCAGGCCGCCGGTCGCCCCGTACAGCCGCAACTCGACCGGGGCGTGCAGCTCCCGCGCGAGCGCCCGGGCGGTTTCCAGCGGGTCGCGGTGCAGCCGGGCCAGCAGCGGCGGTTCGAGCCGTCGGTCGTCCGGTCGGGCCGCGTTGACCTCGTCGACCATCAGCGTGAAGAGGTCCGGGCCGGTCGGGTTCCGGCGGTGCCGGTCGTGCACGTCGGCGATCTGCCGTGCGGTGAGATGCGGCCGGGCCCAGGCGTCGAGGACCTCGCCGAGCCGCCGGGCCTGCTCGGCTGGGTGGACCTCGGCGACCAGGGCGTCGTTCTCGCCGACCTGCAGCCCGGCGGCAACCGCGCGGAGGTGCTCACGTACCGCGATGTCGGCACGTCCGGGCGGCCCGGCCGCCCCGGTGACCACGGCCGGTATCCGGCTGAGCGCCGTGGTCACGTCGACCATGGGCGACCCCTGACGACCGACCGGGGGAACGGTGCGACGCAGTTCGTCCCGGCGCTGCTGGGCGACCATCTCCTCGTAGTCGGCCTTGAACATCACCACGTAGACGTCGCCGGTGAACTCGTCGCTGATCCGCTGCCGGCCGGGCGAGGTACGGCGCCACTTGTGCACGATGTGCTTTCTGCCGTCGAGCCAGTACCGCCCACGCATCCGGACGAGCACCGCCGGCCCCTGCTGCTTCACATGGTTCTCCCGCCGGTACGCGTCGGCGGTGGTGTCGGTGTGCGATCTGGGCGCCTGCCGGCTGTTGTCGGTGTCGCCCTCGGTACGGTGCGCGCCGTACGGCTCCCCCGGGCTGTTCTCGTCCGAGACCGCGACCCGGATGGGGCCGCCCGAGGAGCCGGAGAGCGCGACGTACGGGGTGCTGTGTGTGGTGCTGGCGCTGACCCCCTGCTGGTACTTCACGTACCGTCCGGTCCCGGTGTTCTCCAGCTCGGCGACCGCCACCAGTTCCTCGAGCCGGCCACGCAGGCTGACGTCCGCCCGGCGGCTGGAATGGCCGGGCAGGAACACCCCTTCGGCGATGGTCACGCCGTCCGGTGCCAACGCCGGAACGAGGTTGGCGGCGAGCATGTCCCGCGTCGCGAGGGCGCGCATCGCCGGGCTGGTGTGGTAGCCGCGCCGGGTGGGCCAGCGCGAAGGCCACCAGCGGTCCCATTTGACCGGGCGGGAGAAGAGCGCGCCGAGCAGGTCGCGGCTGGCGTCGTGCGCGCCGTGCAGCTGCACCGCGTCGACAAAGGAGTCCGGCGGCATCCGGAGCGGGGTGATGGCCCCGCGCAGCCCGGTGGGCGGGGCCATCGGGGTGGCTTCGGCAACGCTCTTCGGCACCTTGAGCAGCACCGTTCCGGCCGTCTGAGCGGTGTGCGTGACGCCCAGCATGCGGGGCCGCCGGCCGCTCCAGGCGCCGAGCCGGTTGATCTTGGTGGTCATCCAGTTGGTCGGCCGCCGCCCGCCCAGTTTGACCCGGCGCACCTCGACCGTGATCGCGACACGCGCCTCAGCCCGATAGTGGTCACCCCAGTCGTAGACGGTCGACTCGTAGGTGAACTGCTCCGTGGCCGTACGGCCGCGGCTGACCCCGTCGGCCCAGCGCACGCCCGGGCCGCCGGTGAACTTGACCTCGTTGTCGGCGCGCTGCTGCTCCGAGGTGGGCGGCTCCTCCGGCCGGTCGTCCATGGTCATCTTGAAGCCGAGCCCGGTGCCGCGGTTGAACTGGCCCCGGCTCGACTCCTGCCGCTCGACGTACCGGTGCCGGTAGGTCTCCAGTCCGCTCTCCGGCACGTAGTCGCGGTACTCCGGCGTGCTGGTGACCCGCGCGGTGACCTTCACCTCGATCATGTCCTGGGCGATCCAGGCGTGCGGGTTGGCGAGAGTCAGGGTGACTCCCTCGGGGTCCAGCATCTGTTCGAGCAGCGGCTTGGCCCGGCCACCGTCGAAGATCGCCTGGATGGCGTCGATACCACCCTGGAGCCGGCCGACGAACGGCAGGACCTGCGGGGCCCGGTGCCACCACCGGCGCAGCCCGGTGTTCTCCACCGTCGGCAGATCCCGGTGCTTCCTGCCCAGCAGGCCGGGCTCGAACGCCTCCACCGCGTCGGCGACGAGGTCCGACAGTTCCCGGCCCTGGTCGAAGTTCAGCGAGTGCACGCCGGTGTGACCGAGCGAGATCTGTCCGGTGCCGGGCCGCAGGTAGTCGGGCACCACCAGGCGTCGGGCGGTCGCGGCCGGATCGCGTTGCAGTGGTAAGCCGAACTCGGCCAGGAAGTCGTCGGCGACCTGCCTCGGCATCTCCAGATCCGACCACCCGTAGCTGCGCGCCAGGTCCCGGGCCGCGTCCGCGCGCAACTCCGACAGCGGGTCACCGTCCGGGGCGGCGTGGTTCCACTGCGTCAGGACACGGGCCATCAGCCGGTGCGAGAGCTTCAGCTCGCCGCTGCTCCACCGGGTCAGTACGTCGAGCAGTTGGTCGGTGTCGAGCGGCACCTCGCCGTTGGCGTAGTGCTCGAGCGCGTCCGGCTCGGAGAGCACGTAGATCATCGGCTCCGCCGTGACCTGCTCCTGTCTCGGCACGTAGTCGCTGTTCGGAAAGAGCTTCGCCCGCTTGGTCTTGCCGGTGACCAACGAATAGTCGATCGGCGCGCGGAAGGCGTACGCCCGGTGGAAGTTCAGCTCCAGCAGCTCCCGCCCACCGGTCTGCTTGGCGGCCTGGCCGCGCTCAGATCCCCATCGCATCCCGTGGCCCATCGAACCGCTGAGCCCGACCACGTCCGACCGCTGCGGGTCGCCGCCGGCCGCGATGTCCACCGGGCTGACTCCCACGCCTTGGCTGCGGCTGGAGGACGTGCCGGCCTGGGTCAACGAGAGCTTGATCAGACCCAGCACGTACGGGTCGTCGGTCGCCCCGACGAACTCCGACGCGCCCAGCTGCGCCTGGACCGACAGGGTCCGGTACTTGTCCCGCCAGAACTGAGCCTCGAACAACGCGTCGGTGGTGTAACGGCCCGCGACGATCTCCGGCAGGTGGGAGATCACCTGCGCGTGGTCGAGGAAGGTGGAGACCTCCTCGTCGGCGGTGCCGCCGGGCCGCGCCATCGCGCCGACCGCCTCCCGGCCGCGCGGGATCAGGCCGGTGGAATCGAGGTAGGTGATCGCGGCGTGTTCGAGCACCGAGGCCGGCGTCGCCGGGTTGCCCGGCAGCGCCCGGCTGCGGCCGGGCTTGTGCACGTCCCTCGAGTTGAACGCCGGCACCACCCGGGCCAGCGCGGTGCTGCGGACCCGCTGCCCGACGTACGACGGCCTGGTCCACATCCAGAACCGCCGCCAGGACCAGGTCCGTCCGTAGTCGATGGTCACCTGGTAGTCACTGGTGGATTCGAACTCGGTCAGCTCGCCCTGGTACTCCATCAGCCGGGGCATGTTGCTGACGTGGTTGACCGACTGGTTTCCCGACACCCCTCGGTCGTACTCGATGCCGAAACCGACGCCCTGCACCTCTGTAGCCCCGGTGGGGATCAACCGGGCCTTCACCCCGCCGGTGATCCGCTTTCCGCCGCCAGCCGAGGAGCCGGCCGAGTCCAACCCCATCTCCAGGTTGACGATCTGCTTGTCCCTGGTCAGCCGGGGATTGCCGGTCGACTCCATGGCCGGGCCGAGTTCGCCGTCGTCCAGCCGGTCCCGGGGCGCTTCGGCCTTGATCGTCACCCGGGCCGTCCGTACCCGGTAGAAGGTGAACCAGCCGGTATGCCGCTTGCGCAGGGTGATCGGCAGGCCGTCCTGGTGGATGCCGTCGTAGTTGGATTCCAGGCTGGCGTTGGAGAGCAACTTCCGCAGTAGCGCCCCGTTGTTGACCTGGCTGTCCCGTTTCCGGCTCCACCGCGACCGCGACTCGAACGGCTCGTCGGGGTCCACCACGACATAGCCGTGCTTCTCCAGCTCGCGTTCAATCTCGTCGACGAGGTGGTCGATCAGTTGCGGGTCGACCTCGACCATCCCCTTGCCGATGCCACGGCCCTGGCTGGCATGGTGCGGTACGGCGGCCGGCACCTTCGTGGTGAACGTCGTCGGCGGCACGGTCGGGGTCGCGGTCGGCGTCGCCGTCGCGGTGTCGGCCGATGGCGGCTGCTCGATGCCGTGCGCAACCGCGTCGGCGGTGGGCAGCCGGACCATCGCCCGTCCGGGCACCGTCTGCGGATCGTGTGGCGGGCGGTGCCTTCGCGACAGGTTGTTCCGCAGCCGGACCCGCCAGGGCGTGCCCCTGGGGTGCCGGCGCAGCACGTTGCGGCGCCGCCGGACGTGCACGGTCGCCTGGTGTTCGAAGTCCATCTTGTACGCGGTGGTGAAGCCGGCGTACCGGGACACGAGGACCCACAGCCCGAGCCGGCCGGAGCTGTTGCCGTCCCGGTTGCTCCAGCTCCAGCGCAGGAACGGCGCCTTGACGGAGGCCCGCAGCGCGGGCACGCCCGCACCGGCGATGACGAAGTCCAGACCGGGTTCGATGCTGGTGTCGTTGCTGACCGTCTGCCCGGAGGTGGTTCCGCTGATCGCTGTGCGGACCTCCTCGATGTGTGACTTGTCGTGCGGCGCGCTGATCGCCTCGCCGTGTCCACTGCGCCGGCTGCGGATCCGGACGTCGGCGATGACCCGGCCGTTCTCGACCAGGGTGAACGTGTAACCCCGGTGCCGGTTGACCGCCTTGTCCAGGTGGGTGTCCAGGTTCGACACCCGTTGCCACACCGCGGCCCGGATGGGGTCGCCGAGCGGGATCCGGCCGCGGATCGCCTCCAGTTGCCGGATGATGTCGTCGGCCAGTAGATGCGTGCCGGTCAGGCCGGAGGCGTACAGCACCTTGGGCAGGCGCTCGGCGGCACCGGCCGGTGCCTGCCGCCGGGGGCGCTCCGCCTCCGCGATCTGGCCGGCCAGCCCGGGTTCACCACGCTCCAGGTAGTTCTCCGGCAGCGCGATGGTCAGCCGCTCGGCTGCGTCAAGTGTCTCGCCGGTGATCCCGTCCCACGTCTGCTCGGCCCGGTCACGCACCTGGATCCGATAACTCGCGGCGGCCGAGAACAGCGTCGCGGGTGACCGGGTGTCCTCCACCCGCCCGACCTCGGCGTCGCGCACCGTGCCGGTGGATCGCGAGACGAGATTGCCCATGAACCGCAGGGCAACGCCCAGGCGTACCGCGAGCAGGCCGGTCGGCGCGACGCCGATCGCCGCGCCGATCGAGAAGCCGCCACTCGTGTACTGGGTCGGCGCGCCGCGGCTCTCGCTGTGCGCGCCGACCTGGAAGGCGCCGTGGATGGTCTCGGTGGCCTTCACCTGGGCGGTCCGGCTCGACGGGTCGGGCGCGGTCGTCGGCTGCGGTGCCTCGGGCGCGACGGTTTCCCGACGCGGATCGGTCGGCGTCAGTTGGACGAGCACCTCGATGTTGCCGAGGAAGAGCACCATGCCGTTGCCGACCAGGTGCCGGTAGTTGTTGATCAGGTAGCCGGGGAGTTGCTGCCAGGCCGCGTCGTCCAGCGGAACGCGGTGCTGGTCGCCGATCTCCCGCAGTCGGGTGGCCAGGCGTTGCAGGTCGGGCAGGGTGTGGGCGGGGATGCCGGCGGCGAACGCGATCGCGTCGAGTTTCCAGTCGTCCGCCTCGTACTCGGGGGTGTTCGGGGCCAGCCCCGGGTTGACCGGCGTACGGCTGGCCTGCCACGAGTCGCGCACGCTGATGTCGATCGTCACCGCCCGGTTCGCCGCGCCGGGTGCCCCGGCCGGGCCGGCCGCGCCGGTGGCCCCGTCGGCCGGCTGGTCACCGCGGGAGCGCTGCCGGAAGGCGACGACCGGCGCCCGGGCGCCGAGCCGGCGGTTCAGCTCGGCCCGGACCGCCGGCTCGATCAGCTCGGCGACGGTCGCCGCGCGCCGGGCACCCATGTCGAACGGCGCGGTCCATCGACGCCGGGTGTTGCCCCCACCCTCGACCGTGACGACGATCGGCGCCCCGTCCGCGGGCCGGTTGGCCGCCACCCGCGCGATCCGGTCGGCGATCTGGGCGGCCAGCAGGGTCGGGTGCTGACCGGGGGCCAGCGTCTGGTATCTGCCCCGGGCGAAGTGGACCACGGCCCTCGGCTGGTTGACCGTCGTCGGATCCACCGGCGGTGGCACCCCCGGCAGGGCCGGTGCCGGTACGGGTGCCGCGGGCTGTGCCGCGGACTCGAGGTGGGCGTGGAACTCGGCGCTTCCGGTGCCGTTCTGGACCCGGCGGAACAGCCGGATCGGTTCGTTCGTCGTCCCGGGGCGGTCCAGCAGCGTCGCGCCCGTGCCGTCGTCGACCACGACGGGACGGTCCAGCAGCGCCCCGATGAGCAGCGGACCGGCGGCGGAGTGGTCGTGCGGCGCATCGGCGTCCAACACGTTCCGCAGCGCGTTGATCAGGGCGGGGTCGTCACCAAGCTGGGCGGTGCGCAGGGCTGGACTGTCCACCCGCCGCAGGGCCGCGAGGTCGGCGGGGGCGAGGTGGTCGATCCGGCCGGCGAGGTGCCGGCGCAGTTCGCGGACCGCGTTGGTGAGCGCGGTGGTGCTGACGGTACGCCGGCCCTCGTCCCGCCAGCTGCGCAGGTTCGCCAGCTCGGCGCGGGCCTCCGGGGTCCATGGCACCCGCGACTCGACCGCGTCGATGTTCCCGTACAGCACCGCGGCCAGCAGGTGGTTGCCGTCGCCGAGCAGGTACGCCCGGTCCTGCGACCGCAGTCGCTCCGGGGCCGTCGTGGTCGTGGTGGAATCGCCCTGCGGTGACCCGCCGCGGGGTGCCGGCCGGGTCGGCCTGGCGCTGTCCCGTCCGTCGTCGTCGGACTCGTGCGCCTGCTCGGCCCGCGAGTGCCAGCCCGTGAACTGGGCAGCGCCGCCGCCGCTGGAGGTCGGTGAGGTCGAGGTGCCCGCTCCGATGGACCCGATGTACAGCGGGTCGTCGGAGGTCAGCAGCCGGCGCCGGCGGGCCCGCTCCTGGTCCGCCAGAAAGTGGAACTCCGGCGCGCGCAGGGGGCCGTGCTCGGTGGCCAGCTCGGCGTCGAGGGTCCCGTGCTCGGCGTCGACCGTCGCCTGTTCGGCCGGCTCATGCCCCAGCGATTCCAGCTCGATCGGCTCGTCCTCGACCGTCCGCTGGACTCGGCCCTTGCCCTTGTCCTGCTGCTGGCCCGGAACCCCGGCGGCGGCGCGGGCGCCGGTGGGCGCGTCGGTCAGACCGGCCACCCTGAGGCCGCGCGGTGCCAAGGTGAGGTCGACGGGCCGGCCGTCGGGCCCGAGCACCAGGATCCTGGTGTCGGGAGAACGGAGCTGCTCGGCCCAGAACTCGGTGTCCGGGGTGGTCGCCCGGGCGTCGTGGTCGAAGATCTCGGACTGCTGGGGATCCACCCACCGGGGCACCACCGGCCCGTTCCGGCCGTCGGCCACCATCCAGAAGACGTGCGAGCGGTCCTTGCGCGGGCGCGCCACCACCAGCGCCATCGCACCCGGGGTTCCGTCGAGGTAGTCGAGCACGGCGGAACCGTCGTTGGTGGTCGGCGTTTCGCCACCGAGCGTACGGACCAACTCGGCGGCGTCGATGGCGGTGGTGCCCTTGGAAAGGGTCTCCGCCACCCCGGAACCGGCGGTCAGGTTGCCCGGCAACGGGTTGGACCGGCGGCCGTGCATCTCCGCGAAGACGTCCCAGGCCCGGGGCACACAGTCGACGGCCGGATCACCGGTCAAGGCAGCCTCGGTGCCGGCCGTCCGGTGCAGCCACCGCTCCAGGTCGGCGACCTTCCCGTCCGGCTCGGCGGCCACCGGGCGGTCCCACGGGTGGAGCCGCCCGTTCCCGGTACCGTCCAGCAGCGAGCGGGCCGGACCCACCGGACCTGGCTGCGATGCGGCTGCGGGAGTCGCGGTGGGGTTACCCACCGTGGTGGCGGGTACGGTCGGGCCACTGCCGTTCGCAGCCACGATCGGGGCGCCGTTCGCGGTGGTGCTCGGGTTGCCGTTCCGCAGCACGGCGCCGGTTGGGGTGGCGAACTCGTCGCCCGATTCCAGCGACGGCACCGCCGCCGGATCGGCGTCGGCCCCGGAGTCGTGCTCCGTCCCGTGCGAATCGGCGGACCATGCGCCGGGCGGTTCGGCCGGTCCGGCGGCGCCGAACTCGGTCGCCGACGGCGACTCCGGGACGCCGTTCTGCTCCGGATCTTCACGCCCCTCGTCGAGGTTGCCGTCGGGAATCCCGTCGGCGTTGCCGTCGACGGCGGCCGGCGGGCCGGTCGAGGCGTCGCTGGCCGCCGTCCGAGGGTCGCTGGTGGCCTCCGGGTCCGCCCCGGCCTCCGGGCTCGGACCGTCGCCGCCGGTCCGCGACGCGGAACCGCCCGCCTCAGCTCCAGCCTCCCCCGAACCGGAACCATCCGCCCCGGACACGTCGCGATCGGCAGAGCCGGAACCACCTGCCGGGGACGTCCCGGAGCCGGAACCACCCGTCCCGGACAGCCCGGTGCCGGCCCCTCCGGTGCCAGACCCGCTGGACGTGGAACCGCCGGAACGGGAACCTTCGGAGCTGGAACCGCCGGGTCCGGAGCCGGTTGCCCCAGTGTCGCTGCCGCGTTCGGTGCCGACGGGCTCGCTGCCACCTCGACCGTCGTTGCCGGCAGGGTCACGGCCGGCACCCGTACCCGAAGTGCCGTCGGGGTCGACCGGATCGTCCGCCTCGGGCGGCACCGTCGTCACCGGCGGAGACGAGGGGTCCGATGCGGACGGGGCGGTGCCGTCGGTGCCCGTACTCTCGGGCTGTCCTTCGGGGTTGTTGATCCTCTGGTTCAGGGCGTTGCCGCCGGCTTCCCCGCCGATGTCGAGGGTGGCGCCGATGGCGGCCGAGGTCGCGATCCCACCGTGCACGGTGAAGCCCTGGCCGTTGATCGCCGAGAGGCTGCCCTCGACGATGACCTCGGTGACGATCGCACTACCGACCTCACCGACGAACCCGCCCGCGTTGTCGAGCAACCGTTGCCCGCGACTGGGTGGCTGGCCGCCGGGGTGGTCGCCGCGCGGGAGATCGGACCGGTTGCTGCCGACGGGCAGCAACTCCGGTGCCGGATCGCTACGCGTCGGAGTCGGCGGGCGCGACGGGGCGGGTGAGGGCGTCGGCGACGGCGGGCGCGAGGGCGAAGGCGTCGGCGTCGGCGAAGGCGAAGGCGTCGGCGAAGGCGTCGGCGTCGGCGTCGGCGAAGGCGAAGGCGAAGGCGTCGGCGACGGGGTGGGCGTGGGCGACGGGGTCGGATCAGGGGTGCGATCCGGCGTAAGCCGGGGCGGGTTGTCCGGCCCGTCGGGGAGGTTCAGGCGGATGTTGTTGAACAGATTGCCCCGGGCGAGGACGTTGCCGATCCCGCTGAAGGCGGCACCGAGCGCCAGGGTGATCACTCCGGCGATCGAGCCGTCGCGGACCGCCTGCCAGAACTGCTCCTCGTCGAACTCGTCGCGGGTACCCAACCGCATCTGGATCCGCTGGATGATGCCGTCGAGGAATCCCTCCAGCGCGGCCTCGCTGCCGACGACCAGCAACGCCGCCATCAGCAGTCGGGCGAAGAGCGACCGGATGATGAACCGGAACACCGCGACGCGGGCCGCGAGCCAGGCCATGGCCGGGCCGGGGTTGCCGAACGCGAAGGCGAACGCCAGCACGAACGAGGCGAACATCTCGATGGTCGACGCCAGGATCATCATCTTCTGGTACTGGACCTGCGTGCCCGCGTCCCGGGCGGTCCGACCCGTCGAGCGCGTGTGCTCGGCCGAGCTGGTGACGTAGCCCGGGCTACGCACGTAGTCGTTCATGCTGGCCAGGAACGCCTCAAGGGAGTTGCCGCCGACGCCTTCGCGGATCCGGCGCACGGCGGCGGCCAACTGCGGGCGGGATTCGTCGACGCCGTCGGCAGCGGCGGACAGCGCGGCGTCGATCGCGAAGAGCCGGTCCTCGTTGCTGCCGGGGAACCGTTCTCCGGTCAGCCAGTAGAGGAACTCGGCGAGCCGGTTGGAGATCTCAATGGCCACGGCCGTGCCCTTCGTCGGGTGCGCTGCGGTCTTCGGATGTGCCTGGCGTCAGGTGGTCGTTCTGCCGAAGTCGGCCACGTCGGTGTTGAGTTCCTCGACCTGACCGAGTAGCTGGCTCAGGAGCTCTACCTGGTTCGCGTCGCCCCGGGAGAGGTCCCGCAGCCCGACCAGGATCAGCCGGATCTGGGCGATCTGGGCGGCAATGCCGTCGACCAGGGCCTGGTCGGACTCGTCCCGGATGGAGTCGGCCACCGGCAGGTTGCCGTCGAGGGCGGCTTCAAGGGCGTCGATCACACCCTGCATGTGCTCGACGAAGGCGGCAAAGGATTCGCCGCGCAGCAGGTCGGTGTCCGCGTAGACCGCCATGTCGGTCAACCCCGGCCGGTGCTCGGCGCGCCGGGCTGGTCGCGGACCAGCCGTACCGCGTCGCTGATCATCTGGTCGATGTCGGCGGTGCCGTTGAGCATGTCGACGATCGGGGTGCCCTGGGGAAGCACCGCCGTGAACATCGCGGCGAGTTCGTCGGTCGCCCGCCGCCGGGCGTCCGCGATCGTCTCGATGAGCAGCGCGGCGAGTTCCGGCCCCGCCATCGACCGGTAGGCGCGAGTGGGGAACGTGATGTCGACGATCGTTCCCTGCGCGTCGACCACCACGGTGAGCGCCCGATTCGGCGCGGTGACGGTGACCGTACGCTCCGACATGTCCCGCTGCACCTGGGCTATCGCCTCCTGGCTGCGCTCAAGTTCGGCGTACGCCCGCTCGATCTCCTCATGCCACGACGTCGACATGGCTGCCTGCCTCTCTGTTTGTGGCCCTGCTATCGGGTGCCGCGCCCGCGGGTGGGCTCGTACGTCGGTTGCCCGGGACGCGGGGCGCTCGGACGCCGGGTCGGCTGGTCGGCGGGCTCGGGCTGGTAGTCCTCCCGGCCGATGACCGCCGCGGTGACGTCCGGCTCGGTACCCCAGACGTCCTGTTCCTCGGCGAGCCAGGTGGTGCGCTCGCGTTCCTTCTCGTTCTCCCGGCCGCCCGGGTTGCCCATGCCCCCGCCGCCCATCGGCATGAACGGCATGCCGCCCATGCCACCCATCCCGCCGGGCAGGGTGCCGGCGTTGTGGCCACCGGCGGCCAGCGAGCCACCGGCGAGGGCGGCGGCCGAGTAGTTGTCCAGCGGGGAGGGAAGGTGACCGGCCGGCGGGGTACCGAGGGGCCCGAGCGCGAAGCCGGCCGGGCGATCCGAACCGAACTCGCCCGCACCGCCGGACCCCAGGCCACCCGAGCCGGACCCGGAAGCACCGGAGCCCGGTCCGAATCCGCCCAGGTCGAACCCGGACCCACCGGAGCCCAGACCAGCGCCACCGGAGCCGGAGCCGGAGCCGCCGGACCCCGGACCGAGACCGCCCAGGTCGAGCCCGGACCCGCCGGAGCCGGCCCCGGAGCCGGAGCCGCCCGAACCGCCGCCCGAACCGCCCGAGCCGAGACCCCCGGAGTCGAACCCGGAACCGCCCGGAACCAGCGGGGACGGCGTTCCGCCCACCACACCCCCGCTGCCGGCACCCGAGCCGCGATCGTCCGAGCCGGGGAACGAGCCACCGGAGCCGGACCCGGCACCGGGGCGGCCCGTGCCGCTCCCGCCGCCGATCCCGCCGATGGCGCCACCGACGCCGGGGAAGCCGCCACCGCCGATCACGCCGCCGGCACCACCGGACCCGAGACCACCCGACCCGATACCCGCCCCGGCACCGCCTGAGCCGAAGCCGCCAGGCTCGAAGCCGCCGGATCCCCCGGACTCTCCGCCGCCGAGGCCCAGGCCACCGACGTCCAGGCCGCTGCCGGATCCGCCACCGGATCCGCCACCATCGCCACCGGAGCCACCAAATTCGGACCCGCCATCATCGCCACCGAAGCCACCGAACTCGGACCCGCCACCGGACCCGCCACCACCACCGAACTCGGACCCGCCGCCGCCACCACCGCCGCCGAATTCCGAACCACCGTCACCGAACTCGGAACCGCCGCCACCACCACCTCCGCCACCGCCGAAGTCGCCGTCGCCGTCGCCACCGCCGAACGGGTTGGCACCGGGGTACGGGATGTGTGGCAGCGCGATCACGCCCCGTGCGAACGCCTCCAGCAGCTCGTCGTAGCTCGCGATCAGCGTCCGGGTGGCGCCCAGCGAGGCCTCGTTGAGCTGTTCGTATCCGGTCCACCACTCATTTCTCAGGTCGGTGTCGAGCCGGTTCCACTCGGCGAACTGGATCAGGTCGTAGCTGGAGTTGGCGCTGTTGGGCAGCACCTCACCGAAGTCGAAGACCCACGCCTCCTGCCGGTTCCCGGTCCGGCCCCGGCGGGGCGCCGCGTCGACCTGCCGCTCCATCGACAGCAGCAGCTCGCGGACGAGCCGGGACGGATCGTGGTTCGTCAGGGCCAGAAAGGCCGACCAGGCGCCCTCCATCCGGTCGCGGAAGTGGTCGATCGTGGCCGCCGTCTCGTCGAGCACGTACGGCCAGCCGGTGTTGAGGTAGTGGTTATAGAGGAGTTCGAAGCGTCCGCTGATGTTCTCGGCGAGCTGCTCCATGCCCAGCGCCATGTCCCGCATCGCCCAGGCGAAGGCGTCCGCCGCCGAGCCGTCGATGGCACCGCCGTTCTCGATCTCCTCGTGCAGGGAGCGCAGTGGCGTCTGGCCCTCGCCGGTCAGGTATGTGTGCAGGTTGCGGAAGTAGGTGGCGACGTCGCGGAACATCTGTGGGTCGAGATGCTGGTTGCCGCGGATGCCGTCGATGGTGGCGCGGCTCGTGTCGATCAGCAGCTGCGCCTGGTTCCTGGGCGAGTCGTTGCCACCCTCGTAGAAGTTCACGGTGGCCCGGATGAGCTGGAAGTTGATCGTGTTCCGGCTGCCGAGGTTGCGGTAGCGGTAGAGGGTGATCTTGTTCCAGTCGGTGCCGTTGGGCATCAGGTGCTGCCACGGCCGGGCGGTGTGGCCCTCGGTGCTCTCCCGCGACTCCCAGAACGACATGTCGAGGGTGATCCAGACCCAGTCGATGACCCGGGACGGGTCGATGTCGGCCTCCGCCCCGAGCACGGTGCGGATCGTCGGGGCCCACTCCAGCGGCTGCGTCATCGTCGTTCCTTCGGTCGGTGCCGGTCGGCACGGCCGCTGCGGCCGTGCCGACCGGCGGGTCAGCTACCGGAGCCGCCCGGCACGTTCCAGGCGGGCGTGGTGGAGAGGAACTCGGCGGCCGAGACGTTGTTGATGCCCTCGGTGTTGTCCGAGATCGCGACGTACATGTCCAGCTGTGCCGACCGGTTGTTGGCGGTGTCCCGGATCTCGGTCAGCCGCGCGTGCATCGCCGAACCGACTCCGGAGACGGCGGTCTGCACCCGAGCACCGAGCGCGAAACTGATGTGCCCGGGCCGGAGCGTGATGGAGTCGATGTTGCCGCCTGGGGCGGTGGTGACCTCTTCGGCGATCCGGCTGTTCAGGTCCGAGGCCCGGCGTAGGAAGGCGTCGTCCACGTTGATGGGCATGGCTGCATCTCCCGCGCGAGCTAGACGTTGCCCTGGAAGAGGGCGGCGCCCTGCGAGTCGGCGATCTGGTAGTTGTCGCGAATCTGGTCGATCGCGACCGCGCCCCGGTCCAGCGCCTGGTTCATCTGGGCCAGCCCCTGGTTCCAGGTGTTCTGCGCGGTCTGGTACGCGACCGCGGCGCCACCGGCGTTGCTGGCGATGAACTGGTTCACGTACCCGTTGAGGTCGTTGATGGCGTTCTGGATCGAGTTCGTCACGCCGCGCAGTTCCGCGCCCGAGTCGAGCAGGCCGTTCGGGTTGAGCGAGTACGTTGCCACTTCGGAGTCCTTTCTGGATGGGGTGCGGCGCCGGTCAGGCGTACCACTGGGCGTGCTGGGAAGCCTCGTCCTCGGCGTTGGACGAGATGCTGAGGTGCTGGGTCATCGCCGTGCGCAGCTGTTCGAGGCCGTTGCGGACCCGGATCACCCCGGCGCTCCAGTCCTGCAGCGCGGTCCGGTACTGGTTGGCCGCGACGCCGGTCCACGGCACCGACGAGCCGACCGCCTCGACCGACTGCAACGCCGCGTTCACGTTGGCCATCGTCGTCTCGAAGGCGTTGAGGGTGTTGACGATCGTGGCGTCGTCGACCTGGTTCTGGAACTGCGTACTCATCTGTCTGCCTTTCGGATGGATCGTGGTTGGTGGCACCGGTGCGGTCCGGCGGAAGCGACTACCGCATCACCTCCTCGCCGCGGCGGGGTCGAGCACCGGGCCGGTGGCCAGCAGGGCCAGCAACGGAGCCGGCACCGTCTGCGCGGCCTCGAGCGGGTAGCCCAACGCCTTGGCCGCGTCCGCGCTGGCGATCGGGTACTTCACCCCGGCGTCGGTCACCAGGAAGAAGCTGGTGCCGTTGACCTGGCCGGGACGTCCCTGGCGGACGAGACCACCCGCGCCCGGGTCGACCGAGACGGCGACCGCCGTGTGCCCGGCGCGGTCGAAGCCCGGCACGTCCCCGGGCACGATCCCGACCGGCACCGACCGGGTGGTGATCACGACCGGCCCGTCCGGAGTGTGACGCTCGGCGCACCAGGTCTGCCCGGTGGGCGGGGTGACCGGGGCCGGAGGTCGCACGGGCAGCCCGGCGGGCAGCGGATCCCCGGCCGACACCGCGAGACCGGCCAGCGCGCCGGCGGTCAGTTCCCGGGGGCGTACCGGCTCGTCGGGGTAGGCCGCTGCGGTCGCCGGGTCACCGAGCAGGAGAGCCACGGCGGTGTCGCCGGCCGCGCTCAGGCCGTCGCGTTGCAGCACGAAGTAGCGGTCCGGGGTGCCCACCACCCGGGCCACGAAGACCTGGCCGATCCTGGTCGGCCGGCCGTCCACTACCGGGCCGGGATCGCCCAGGCCGGCGATCACGATCGGTTTGACGTCGGGCCCGGGCGGCAGTTGGTCCAGCCAGCCCGCCGGAACGGTCGGTGCGGCCGGATAGCCCAGCACCCGAGGGATCCACGGCTCGGTCAGCGCCATCCGCCGGCCGTCCGCGACGAGAAACGTCCGCCCGCCGGGCGCGGTGACGGTGAACCCCCCGTCGACTCGGACCGGCGTACCGCCGCCGTCCCGACTCAGGATCAGCATGGTGCCGGTACGCGTCGGCTCGGTGTCGCCGACCGGGCCGAGCGCACAGGCGCTCCAGGTGACATTGGCCAGGCCGTCGACCGGGGGCAGCGAATCGGGTGCGCCGACGATGCCGAGCGGCAGCCCCCGGGGCACCGAGTTCAGCGACGCCGCCGACGCCCGCACCACGGCCGGCCGCTCGCCGAAGATGAGGGCCGCCGACGCGTAGTTGTGCACCGGGCGGAGCTGCCCGTCCACCAGGATGAAACGTCCGCCCGACTCCTTCTCCGCGATCAGCGTGCCCGGCTTCTGCCAGCCGGTGGCGCCGCCCGGGCGCAGCAGGCCGAAGACGACGAACCCGCCGGCCACCAGGCAGCCGATGAGCAGCCCGGCGAGGATTCCGGTGAGCATCCGGCGGTGTGGGTTCTCCAGCGCCTCCGGCTCACCCATCACCAGCGCGGCGGTGAGCCGGCCCACCATGTACGACTGGGCCTGCGCCTGGTCCCGCCTGGACTGCACGGCTCAGCCCCCGATCCCACGGGCGAACCCGTACACGTCGAGGACGGCGAGGAAGACCGGCACCATCGCGGTCGCCGTGACGGTCTGGACGAGGTCGCCGGCCCGGCCCCAGTACGGGGTGAGCCGGCGGTCGGGCAGCACCCGCGCGGCGGCGAACAGCGCGGCGGCGCCCAACGGCACGACGACCAGCGGCGCCACCAGCCGGGCGGCCGGGTCACCGGCGGCCGACAGCGCGACGGCGAGGGTGACCAGGCCCACGGCGGCGGGCAGCAGTTGGGCCGCTCGATGCCACGCGCTGGTCATCGGCCGGGCCGCGAGGAAGCGTCCGACCACCACCAGGGCGACCAGCGTCGCCGGTGCCCAGCCCGGCGCGGCAGCCACCAGCACCACCGCGACCACGGTCGGCGCCGCGATGCCGGCGTACAGGGCGGTCATCAGCCGGTCGGCGGTGGCGGCGTTGGGCAGCAGTTCGGTGCTGGGGATCGGGTCCAGATCCTCCTGGAGGTGCTCGGGCTGGGTGGGCAGCGGCGGCAGCCGCAGGCCGGTGAGGCGGAACGCGACCACCGGCACCAGGATCCCGGCGAGCGTGGCGGCCACCAGTAGCCCGGCCGCGGCCTGGAGCACGGTCAGGCCGGCGTAGGTCGCCAGCGCCGACGCGCCGGCGGTCAGCGTGCCGGCCACGATGACGCAGAGCAGCAGCGGCCGGGCGGCGGCGAGGGCCAGCGCAGCCAGGACCGCGGTGGCCGCGACCGCCACGGCGGCGGTGAACAGGGTGGGCGGATCGAGGCGGAGTGCCACCACGCCCAGCCGCGGATCGGCCGCGGACAGCCCGGCGAGACCGGCGTACGCGAGCGCCGCGATCAGGAACGTGACGCTGGCCGTTCGGTCGATGACGGCGTACCCGGCGACGAGCGACCCGATGAGGCAGGCCAGCGCGAGCCCTCCGGCGGCGAGCGCCCGGTGCCCGGCGTGTCCCGGCAGGGCGAGCACGGCGATGCCGGTGCCGAGCAGCACGACGAGTCCGGCCAGCGCCGTCCAGCGGGTCAGCGCGGGGGTCCACCGTCCCGGCCGTTGCTTGACACCGTGGGCGATCCCGTCGACGAGGTCGTCGAAGTCGACGGGCGGTATCTGCTCCGCGCGCGGTCGCAGGTGGACCACGTCGCCGTCGCGCAGACCCAGCGCGGAGACCGTCGAGTCCTGCGGGAAGGGAGCCGAACCGAGCCGCTGCAACACCCAGCCGCCGTGCAGCAGGCCCGTCTCGACCAGATTCTCACCGAGGTACTCGAGCAGCACCGGCAGCAGGTCCGAGACCACGACGTGCGCGGGCACCGACACCTCGGCCTCGCGGGTCGGTCCACAGACGACCAGGCGGCACATCTCGCCGGCAGCGGTCACGGTCATGGCGTAGACAACGTCTGCCCGCGCCCAGGGTTCATCGCCGGGACGAAAAATCAGAACCGGATGATCCCCGGGTACGGCGGGCCGCGTTGTAATGCCCGGCCGGCCCGACCCGGTGCCGGCAGCTGGAGGTGACCGTGAGCACCGTCTATTTCCGGCGTCCGGCACGCCGGGCCGGACCCGAGCTACCCAGCGGCGAGATCAGCCTGCAGGAGCCGCCGGTGCTGCCCGAAGTGACCCCGGGCGGGCTGCGCGGTGTCATGACGATCCTGCCGATGATGCTGATGTCCGGCGTGATGGTGATGATGTTCCTCGGCGGCAGCCGCGGCATGCTCACCTGGGTGATGGCCTCGATGATGGGCGTCGCCATGATCGGCATGGTCGTCGGGCAACTGGCGATGAGTTCGGGCGAACGCAAACGCCGGATGGGCGGCGATCGACGCGACTACCTGCGCTACCTCTCGCAGCAACGCAGGCGCGTCCGCCGCTCGATCGAGACGCAGCGCGAGGCGACCGTGTGGCGACATCCCGAGCCGGGCGCGCTCTGGTCGGTGGCGTCGACCACCCGGCGCTGGGAGCGACGGCCTAGCCACCCCGACTTCCTCGAGGTACGGATCGGCACCGGCCAGCAGCGGTTGGCGACCCGGATGGCCCCTTTGCAGACCAAGCCGATCGAGGACCTGGAGCCACTGGCGGCCAAGTCGCTGCGTCGGTTCATCAACGCCTACAACACCGTGGCCGACCTCCCGGTGGCGCTGTTCCTGCCGGCCTTCCACCAGCTCCGGGTCACCGGTGACGCGCAGCGGCGGCGCTCGTTCGCGCGGGCCCTGATCGCGCAGGTCGCGACGTTCCACGCGCCGGAGGAGGTGCTGGTCGCCGTCTGCGTCGGCGAGGAGACGGCGCCCGAATGGGAGTGGATCAAGTGGCTGCCGCACGCGCAGCACCCGACCGAGCAGGACGCCGCCGGCCCGGCCCGGCTCGCTGCGGAGAGCGTGGACGCCGTCGAACGCCTGCTCGGCCCGGAATTCCTCGGCCGACCGCGCTGGGAGGCGGGGGCGACCCCCAGCCGCGACGAGCCGTACGTCGTCGTGGTCTGCGACGGCGGGCGCATCCCGCCCGGCTCGCGGATGACCTCCGGCGGTTACCGCAACGCCGTCCTCATCGACCTGGGTACGCCGCCACCGGCGGTGCCACGCGGGGTGCTCTGGGCCGACCTGACCGACGAGGGGCTGCACCAGGTCAAGCACGACCAGGTCAGCCGGGAGGTGCGGACCAGGCTGGCCCGGCCGGACGAGTTGACCACGGCGGAGGCCCGCACGGTCGCCCGGATCCTCTCGCCGTACCGGCTGAGCATCGCCACCGAACCGGCGGCGGAGGCGCTGAGCACCGACTTCGACCTCGGCACCCTGCTCGGCGTGCCCGACGTGGGCGACCTCGACCTGGTTCGACAGTGGGGGCAGCGGTCGGTCGCCCAGCGACTGCGGATCCCCATCGGGGTGGACGCGGACGGCCAGCCGGTCGAGCTGGACATCAAGGAGTCGGCGCTGGGCGGGATGGGCCCGCACGGCATGCTGATCGGTGCCACCGGCTCGGGAAAGAGCGAGCTGCTGCGGACCATCGTGCTGGGCCTGGCGATGACCCACTCCTCGGAGATCCTCAACTTCGTCCTGGTCGACTTCAAGGGCGGCGCCACGTTCCTCGGCCTCGACCGGCTTCCGCACACCTCCGCCGTGATCACCAACCTGGCCGACGAGGCCGCCCTGGTCGGCCGGATGCGGGAGGCACTCAACGGCGAGCTGGTCCGCCGGCAGGAGTTGCTGCGGCAGGCCGGCGGCTTCACCTCGGTGCTCGAGTACGAGCGGGCCCGGGCCAGCGGCGAGCCCCTCGACCCGCTCCCGACGCTGTTCGTGGTCGTCGACGAGTTCAGCGAGCTGCTCGCCGCACACCGCGACTTCATCGAGCTGTTCGTGATGATCGGCCGGCTCGGCCGGTCGCTCGCCGTGCACCTGCTGCTGGCCAGCCAGCGGCTCGACGACGGCCGGATCACCGCCCTGGAGACGCACCTGTCGTACCGCATCGGGCTGCGCACGTTCTCGGCGATCGAGTCCCGCACCGCGATCGGCGTACCCGACGCGCACGAGCTTCCGTCGCAGCCCGGGCACGGTTACCTGCGGGCCGACGTCTCCTCCCTGATCCGGTTCAAGGCGGCGTACGTCTCCGGGGCGCACCGCGCCCAGCGACGCCGGCTGGACCTCGACGTGGTGCAACGGCAGGTGGTGCCGTACCGGCTGCTGCACACGCCCCAGCCGGAGGTGACGGCGGTCGCCGAGCCGGACCCGGCAGAGAACGCCGAGGCCACCGCCGCAGGCGAGCCACCGGAGGGCCGGGGACCGTCGGTGTTGCAGGTCGTCACGGCGCAACTGGTCGACCAGGGCCCGCCGGCGCACCAGGTCTGGCTACCGCCACTGCTGCGCCCGCCCACCCTGGACCAGATGCTGCCCGCGCTGGCGCCGGATCCGGAGGCCGGGCTGCGGGCGGTCGGCTGGCCCGGCAACGGCGCCCTGGCCGTGCCGGTCGGGTACGTGGACAAGCCGTTCGAGCAGGCCCGCGAGCTGCTCACCGCCGACCTGTCGGGAATCGGTGGGCACCTCGGCATCGCCGGCGGGCCGCAGAGCGGCAAGTCGACGCTGCTGCGCACGCTGATCTGCGCGCTCGCGCTCACCCACAGCCCGCGCGAGGTGCAGTTCTACTGCCTCGACTTCGGCGGCGGCACGCTGGCCACACTCGGCGACCTGCCGCACGTCGGCAGCGTCGCCGGGCGGCTCGAAGCCGACCGGGTCACCCGTACCGTCGCCGAGGTGAGCGGCCTGATCGCGGACCGCGAGCGGCGCTTCGCGGCCGAGGGGATCGACAGCATGGCCGCCTACCGCCGCCAGCGGGCGGCCGGGTCGGTCGACGACCCCTACGGCGACGTGTTCCTCGTCGTCGACGGCTGGTTCACGCTGCGGCAGGAGTTCGAGGCCGTGGATACGGCGATCCGGCAGATCGTGGCGCGCGGCCTCAACTTCGGTGTGCACCTGCTGCTCACCACCGCGCGGTGGTCCGAGGTGCACCACGGGCTGCGCGACCAGATCGGCACCCGGCTGGAGCTGCGGCTCGGTGATCCGGTCGACTCGGCGATCGACCTGCGGGCGGCGGCGACCGTCCCGCGGGTGCCGGGCCGTGGGCTCACCACGCAGAAGACCCACTTCCTGGGTGCTCTCCCCCGGATCGACGGGATCACCGACGAGGCCAGCATGCCCGACGGCACCCGGGCGCTGGCCAGCGCGGCCAAAGAGTTCTGGGACGGCGAGCCGGCGCCCCGGGTGCGGACCCTGCCGGCGGTGCTGCCCGCCGGTGACCTGCCGCCGGCCGAGGGCGACCTGCGGCTGCCGATCGGGGTCGACGAGGAACGCCTCCAGACCGTCTGGCACGACTTCGGGGAGCTTGCGCACCTCACCGTGCTCGGTGACGCGCAATCCGGGAAGACCAGCCTGCTGCGGTACGTGGCCGGTGCGCTTACCCAGCGGTTCACCCCGAAAGAGATTCGGATCATGGCGGTGGACTTCCGGCGGGCCCTGTTCGACGGGATCCCGGAGGCGTACCGGCTCGGTTACTCCGTCTCGGTCGAATCGACCAGGTCCACGGTGGCCTCGGCAATCGAGGGGCTCAAGCTACGGATGCCGGGCACTGACATCACCCCGGAGCGACTGCGGGCCCGCGACTGGTGGACCGGGCCGCGCCTTTACCTGCTGGTGGACGACTACGACATGCTCGGCGGGCACGAGAGCCCGCTGCTGCCGCTGATCCCATACCTCGCGCAGGGTACCGACATCGGCTTCCACGTCCTGCTGACCCGGGCCGCCGCGGGTGCGATGCGGATGCAGATGGACCCGGTCATCCGGCGGCTCCAGGAGACCAACAGTCCGGACGTGGTGCTCTCCTGCCCGCCGAACGAGGGCCCGTTGCTGGGCAACACCAAGCCGAGGATCCTGCCGCCCGGGCGGGCGCTGCTCTGCACCCGGCGCGGCAGCCGGATGATCCAGACCCCGTACGCCGAACCGGCCGCCGAGCCGGCGGTCCGATAGCGGATCGGTGGGCCGGCTCGGGGCCACGCGTCAGGAAGGTGACCGCCCCGACCGGTTCCGCCGCCAGCCACGCCGGACGCTGAGGACAGCGGCCAGGAGCAGCGTCAGCGTGACGATCGCGACGGTGACGAGCCGGGCGCGGGCGAGCGCGCCGTCGGGCGGCGAACCGGCCGGGACGACGACCGGCGTGACGCCGTGCCGGACGGTCCGGGCCGCCGCATCGGGGTCGATCGCTGCGACCGCGCTGTAGGGATCGAT
Source organism: Micromonospora sp. NPDC051296 (assembly GCF_040682255.1). NCBI lineage: Bacteria > Bacillati > Actinomycetota > Actinomycetes > Micromonosporales > Micromonosporaceae > Micromonospora > Micromonospora sp. NPDC051296. Next base: position 25,117 of record NZ_JBFBAO010000005.1, read on the forward strand.
GGTGCCGACCGGCACGCCCGCCGGGCGTTCGGCCGTGGCGAGCAGCCGGTCCCGTACCTGCCCTGCGGTGAGGTCGGGATGGTAGGCGCGGACCAGCGCCGCGGCGCCGGCCGTGTAGGCGGCGGCGACCGCCGGGCCGTCCACCGCGTAGACACCGGGCCCGTCCGGTCCCGGGACGACGGCACCGACCCCGGGGGCCAGTACGTCGGGGCCGCCGTCCGTTGCCAACTGCTGGGTGGGCCAGCCGTCGGGGCCGACCCCGCCGACGGCGAGGACCTCCGAATAGGCGGCGGGGAACCAGGCCGGCGGCGGCTGTCCGGCCACCGCCGCAGGGCGGTCGTTGACCGGCGCGACGATCAGCACATCCCCGCCGGTCGCGCGAGTGACCGCAGCACGCAGGACGGGACTGTCGTCCTGTACACCGGTGCCCAGGACGACGATGTCGGCGCCCCCGGCGACTGCGGCGTCGATGCCGTCGGCGAGGTTGTTCTCAGTGATCTTGCGGTGGGCGTCGATCACCCGGACCGGAAGGACGGTCGCCTCGGGCGCCATGCCGAAGACGGTGCCGCCGGGCCGGTCGCGGCCGGCGACGATGCCGGCCAGTGCGGTGCCCCGCCCCAGGCAGTCGGCCTGCGCGGCGCCGCCGGAGACGACGTCGCGGCCGGGCAGCACCGCACCGGTCAGCCCGGTGGCGGCTGCGCTGACCCCGGAGTCCAGGACCGCCACCACCACGCCCGCTCCCCGGCTCAGCTGCCACACCTGTTCGGGCGCCAACCGGGCAAGCGGCCAGGAGATCCGGTTGCCGGCCGGGACCGGGGAGGGGCCGAGGCAGCCGTCGGTCACCGCCGGAAGCGTGGGTGGGTCGGGCTCGTCCGCGGCGGCCGGCGGCGCGGCCGCCGCAACCAGGCCGAGCGCCGCGCAGGCCGCAACGACGCACCTCGTGGCGGTCCGGAGGGTCGTGCGTGGCATCCGCCGCTCCTCACCGTTCGAGCTGGGCACGCAGGGCCTGCTTGGCGTAGTAGGCGCGGGACTTCACCGTGCCCAGCGGGACATCCAGCAACGCCGCCACCTCGGTGGGCGACCGGCCGTGGAAGTAGAGCTCGAGCAGCACGACCCGATGCTCGACGCTCAACTGGCGCAGGGCGTCCCGGACGATGTGGGCGCCGACCACCTGGTCGATCCGGTCCTCGCCGACGCAGATCCGGGTGAGGTCCTCGGCCATCACCTCCGTCGGTCGCGCCCGACGCGCCCGGAGCATGTCCACGACCAGGCGTCGGGCCACTGTGAACAGCCACGGCCGGAAGATCTCGATGTCCGCGTCTTCGTTGCGCAACAGGTGACGCCAGGCTCGCAGGTAGGTCTCCTGCAGGATGTCCTCGGCCAGCAGGCGGTCGCCCAGGGTGAGCTTGACCAGGTAGTTGAAGAGTGACGCACTGTGGAGCTGGTGCAGCGTATCGAGCTTCACCTCGGCGGATCCCGAGGTGAGGCAACCAGCCGTCGCGATCATGTTGCCCTCCGTATCAGTCGCTGACCCGACGGTCCCGTGCGCTGGTTGGCGAAACATCGCAGAGGCCAGTGATTCTTTGCGGCGAGGTGAACCTTCTGTGCCCGCCTGACGAAGTAGGGGTCACGCAATACGCCAACGTCCTATCGGGAGGCGGGTGTGTCGGTCGCCGCGTTCCACCACTTGCTGCTGCGGATCGCCGGATGGGCGCCGGACGAACTGGTCGCCACCGCTCGCGATCGGCTCGCCCGCGGTGCCGTCGAGGAGGTGGCGGCGATCGTCGACTATGCGCGGGCGGCCGGCCGGATCCCGCTCTCGGAATTCGATCTCGCGTTGCTTCCGGCGGCCGGAGGCCCCGCGACCGACGCGGGGGTGGCGCACCTCGCACTTCCACCGGTGTCGTTCCGCGCCACCGATCCGGCGCTGCCGGCTTCCGCCGCCGAGCTGGGCGGGGCACCGCCGACCGGCCCGTGGGCGGGCTCGGCCGCCCCGCCGGTCGAGCTCGGGCCGCCCGCCGCGGCGTGCGTCGCGGCGGTGGAGCTGGAGTCGGAGGGTACGGCCCGAGCCGTGTGGCGGGTGTGGCGCGCGCCGGACCGGGCGACCGGGTACCCGCAGCCGAAGCAGCTCTTCCTCGTCCTGGCCGTGGCGGAGGGTGAACTCCTGGCATTGACCGCGGCCCGGTTGCAGGAGGTGCTGTCCCATGCGGGCGAGCCGGCACCGCAGGTGGAGGTGTTCGCCGCCCCGCTGCTGCTGCCGCCCTATCAGCGGGCCGCGCTGGCCAGTTCGGCGCTGCTCTGGGCCGCCGACCCGATCGGAGCGCTCGCCCGGACGCAGCCGGCAGCACTGGCCCGGCCTCGCGTGGCCCGGCTGCTCGACCCGGGCACCCCGCCGGGACTAGCCGGGCAGGTGCTCGCCGAGGACGAACGCGACCGGGTGCTGTCGTTCCTCGCCGGTGGCTCCCCGATCGTCACCACGACGGCCACCATGGACGACGTCCTGGACGGCACGCCGGGGGTGGTCCCGATGGGCTACCGCTCCGACGGGGTCTGGGTCTGGCCGGACGGGCTGGCCCACTACATCCGCAGCCACGCGCTGGCACCGGAGGCCGACCTTCTCGACCACATCAGGGCCACCGGCTACCGGGCCGGCCCGGTCGTCCCCGTCGTCGCCCACCAGGCGATGGATGCCCTCACCGCGGCCGGAACGGACGCGCCGTGGTGACGATGGCCGCCGGTCGGCCGGCCCGTGAAGACGCCCCACCGGTCCGGCTCGAGGAGCTCCACGGAGCACTGCTGCTACACGCCGGCACCAGCCGGGCGTCGGCGCTACGGGCCGTGACGACCGCGCTCGCCCGGGCCCACCCGGAGACGGTCGTGGTGACCTCACCGGCCGTGACCGGCCGGGCCGACGTCTTCGGGCTCGTCGCCGAGGCCCTCGACCGCACCCCGCCGGCCCGGCCCGCAGTACGGCTGGTGCTGATCGGGGCCGGCCCCGATCGCGCGGCCCGGATCGCCGGGATCGGGGAGATCGCCGTACGCCTCGGTCGGCCGGTCACCGGGCCGCTCGGCCGGGTCACCGTCGCCTCCGACGGAACCTGCGTCAGCGTGGCCGAGCCGGCGACGCCCGACGACCTCGTCGACGGGCCGCCCGGCTGGCACACCCGGACCGGGGTCGGCGACGGTCACGACGAGTCGCCCTGGTCACCCGCACCGGCCTGGCCGGAGACGCCGACACCGCAACGCTGGCAGGGGCCGGGGGTGGTCGCCCGGCCCGTACCGGCCGGGCTGTGGCTGCTGCCACCCGGTGTCGCCGCCGACGTGTCGGGGGTGGTCGCGGGCCTGCCCCGCGAGCCCGACGCCGCGACGCTGCTCGTCGGTGGTTGCGGCCGGCCCGTCGAGGTCGACGACCTCGTCGCCGCGGTGGCCGCCCTGCGTCCCGACCCGGCGACCCGGCTGGTGCTGTTGCCCGGTGCACTCCCGGCCGGCGCCGGGCTCGGCGCCCTCGCCGAGCTGCCGGTACGGCTCCGGTGCGCCGTACCGGTGAAGACCGGCACCGGCCGGCGACTCGCGCCGGTCACCGCCGACGGTGTCGTGCTGCCGATCGACGCGATCGCCGCGCCGCCCGAGCCCAGCGGGCGGGCGGAGCCGGACGGCGCCCCGCCGGTCCCCGAACCGGCCGCCGCCGGCCGGGGCCCGCGCACCTCGGGTCCGGTCGCCGGCCGGCCCACCGCTGCCGGGTGGTCGTTCCTGCCGGGCGGATCGCCGCCGTTCGGTTTCGTCGCCGCCATCGCCACCACCGTCATCGAGGTGGCCTCCGGCCGGCGCGGGTTCATCGTCGACGGCGCGCCCGTCGGCGCCGTGAAGCTGGCCGACCTGCTGCTGGCGGCGGGCACACCCGCCCGGGTGCCGCTGGTCGTCGTCGACCCGGACAGGGCCATCCGGGCGCCGCTGCTCGCCAACCTCGCCGCCGCCTGGGGTGCCACGGTGTACGCACCGTCCGGTCCGGCTGCGTTGACGGTGTCCGGCGCGCTGCTCGCGTCCGGCGGTTTCACCGCCTACTCTCCCGGCACCGCCGCCCGAGCGGTCGGCCCGGTGCTGCCGACCGCCTGTGCTGACGCGCTGGCGGCCCTCGCAACCCGGATGACGCCGCCCCCGCCCGACGGCCGGCGGACGTACCGGCGGCGCACCGGTTGGCGGATCAACGGCCACCACCAGCGGGGCGAGGGCGAGGTCCACGCGCCGGGCAACCTGGACCCCTCGCTGGCCTCGCCGGAGGCCACCGCGCAGGGGCGCGCCGCCGTCCCGGTCGCCGACCCTGACCGACGACTCGACGACGCACCGCCGCCCGGTGACCTGGCCGCCACGGTGGCGCGGGCCCTCGGCCCGGACTACGCCCGGTTCGCCGAGGAAGTCGGCGCCGGGCATCCGGGTACCCGGGACGACGGGGAATCCGCCGGTGCGGACCCGGCGCTGATCGCGCTGCGCGCGTGGGCCGGCGGCGACCCGGTCGGGGTCGACGCCCACCTGCGTGGCTCGCGCGCGGAGCAGGGTGAACCGGAGGGACCATGGCGGCCCGCGCCGGCGGTGTTGGGTGCGGCGGCCGCCCTGGCACTGACCCGGATGCCGCTGGTGTTCGGGCCGGTCTTCGCGGCCAGCGACGGGCCCGACAGCGGCTACGCACCCGGGATGGAACTCGTCGAGCCCGGTTTCGTCAGGGCGCGGCTCACTCCCGCCACACGCACCGCCGGTGGCCTGACGTACGTCATCTGGTCGGCCTCCGGCCGCCACCTGGACGGCGGATTCGGCGACGCTCCCGCCTGCGTCTTCGTCCCGGGCAGCCGGTTCCAGGTGCTCGGTGTCGACCGCGACGCCGGACACCCCACCGTCGTCTACCTGGCCGACCAGGCTGCCGACCGGCAGTTTGACGTCGAGGGCCTGCTCTCCCGGCTGCGGGCCGCGCGGACGGATCGGACCGAATCGCCCACGGCCGAAGCCCAACCGGTGGCCCGCCCGGCGGGCGCGCTGATCGGCCTGGCCGACGGTGGCCGACCCTACCCAGTCACGACACCTGGATAAGCCGCCACGTCTGGTTGGCGTTGGGGTTCGCGGGATCGGCGTTCCACTGCTGCACGGCGACACCGTCGGCGGTCCCGCCATCCCGGATGTCGAGCAGGAACCCGCTGGTCATGTTCTTGATCGAATATCGGCTGTCGCCCAGACCGGTGAAGCACCAGATCTGGTTCGGGTTGCCGTTGTCGTAGGTCCACTGCTGCATCTGCATGCCGTTGACCGAGGTGCCGTCGGTGTTGTCGAAGGCCTTCCCGGTACCGACGTTGACCAGGTGGTAGCAGCCCGACCGGCCGGCGAGGATCCGCCAGTGCTGAGCAGTGTCGCCCGCGCTCCCGCTCTGCACCACCCGTGCTCCGTCCGCACCGGAGCCTCCGCTCACGCTGGCCGACTTCCCGGTGGCGTAGCTCACCATCCGGACGGTGATGCCGGCCCGCGGGGCGGTGTACGCCGGTGCCGTGGTGGCCGGCGGGTCAACGGCGCGCGACGTGACCGGTGCCGGCCGGTCCGGCGGCGAAGCGTTCCCGCCCCGCTGGCCGCTCTCGCGCGGCTCGGCACTGCGCCCTTCGCCGACACCGCTCCCGCTCGGACCGAGGTCCCCGCTCCGGCCGCGCCCGTCCCCACCGTCGGGCTCAGCGCCGTCGCCATCGCTCGGCTGAGCGCCGTCGCCGTCGCCGTCGGCCGGCGTGACCGGGACGGTCGGCGCGGTCGGCGGAAGGTCGGCCGGCTCGGTCTGTTGGGTGACCGGAGGCCGGTCGTCCTGAGCCGCGCGGTCGGCCTGCGATGTCGCGCCAGGCTGGTCGGAGGATCCACCCACGGCAGTCAGGCCGACCGTCGCCGCGACCACGACGAGCGTTCCGGCGGCGACGAACAGCTTCGTGGGCACCGCACGGAGCAGCCGGCGTGGCGTGGGGACGACCGGCTCCGGTTGGCCGGAGCCCGGTTCCGGGACGGCCTCGCCCTGACCAGGCCCGCCGAGAATCCAGTCGCCGCGCGCCGACTCGTCCTGGTTCTCCCCGGCCACGCGCTCCCATTCGGCGGCCTGGTCCCAGGCGTCCTCGCTGGAGTTGTCCTTCACCGCGCCCTCCACGTCCTGTCGCTGTGCTGGCGGCAAGCCGCAACCGCTCCGGCCGGGCTACCGAGCCACAGCGACTACGTACCGGACCGTTCGGGGGTTCACCACCCGGCGTTCCCAGTCCCATGCGGGGATCACGGCACCGGTGCGACGAGCAGGACACCGGCGCCCGGCTGGGAGAGCACGAAGAACCGGATATCAGGGCGCGGAACGGCAAGACCGCCGAGCACGGTCTGCCGCCCTCCGTCGGCGACCCCGCTCACCACCAAGTGGACGCGGTCACCGGCACCCACGGCGACCAGTTCGAAGCCCACTCCCGGCCGCATCCCGCTCACGATCCCGCGTACCTCGACCCCGCCGTCGGCCCGGTCGGTCACCGTCACCGAGAGCTGCCCGCCGGCCGCGCCGGAGGGTTCGCTGCCCACCGCCGTCGGGGCCGCCCCGCCCCCGCGGACCACCGCGAGCCCACCGGCGCCCAGCACAGCTCCGACGAGCAACACCACGGCGTACCCGAGCGCCCGGCGGAACCGGTTGCGACGCCGGGCCCGCGGACCTGCGCCGCTCCGTGCCACCGGTCCACCAGCCGGTGACGCCAGCCGTGGTTCCGTGCCGGCGGCCAGGCCGGCATCCGCATCCGGCCCGTCCGCCTCAAGCTCACGGACCGTGCTCGCCGGCAGGGTCACGACGGAAACCGCCACCTCGCTCAACGCCGCCGTGGTGGCACGGCACGCGGCGCAGCGCAGCAGATGCGCCTCGACCTCGAACTCCTCGTCGGCCGGCAGGGACCCCAGCAGGTAGAGGGCCAGCCGTTCCCGCCCGCCGTCGCTGCCGGCGATACATCGCTGCGCGCTCATCCGGAGCCTGTCTCCCGTTCGGTCGGCCGAGTCTGGCTGTCGACCCGTACTCCGGTTGAGAGCCCCGGACGGTTCGATCTCTCGACGAATTTCACCCGACCGCGCCGCCACCGGCCGCCGCCGAGCGCCCGGATACCGTACGTCGGCGGAGTGAACAGCCCTGGCCGGCCACCCGGCGGTCAGGGACGGTGGTGGGAGGTTGTCGTGGGCCTGCGTCTGCACGTCGGATGCGCGATGTGGACGCACAAGTCGTGGCAGGGACGGCTGCTGGCTCATCCCCTGCCGGCCCAGGAGCGGCTGCGGCACTACGCCGGCTGGTGCGACGCGGTCGAGGGCAACACCACCTTTTACGCCACACCGGCCCGGGACACGGTGGCCTCGTGGGCGCAGCAGACCGGCACCGACTTCCGGTTCGTGGTCAAGCTGCCGAAGGTGGTGACGCACGAGCGCCGCCTCACCGAGGTCACCGAACCGATGCGAGTCTTCCTGGACGCGATCGAGCCGCTCGGCCCGCGCGCCCACGCCCTCTGGGTCCAGCTGCCCGGCTCGTTCGGGCCGGACGACGTACCCACGCTCGCCCGTTTCCTGCGCCGGCTGCCCGCCGCGCACCGGCCCGCCGTGGAGGTCCGCCATCCGGCGTTCTTCACCGACCCGCGGTCGGCGCGGCAGTTGGAAACGACGCTCGCCGAGACGGACGCGGAGTGGATCCCGTTCGACACCACCGCGTTCTTCGCCAGCCCGCCGACCAGCGACGCCGAACGGGACGCGTGGACCAAGAAACCCCGGATGCCGTTGCGCACGGCGGCGCTGACCGACCGGCCGATCGTCCGGTACCTCGGGCGCGACGACCCGGACCGGACCGTCGAGGGTTGGCAACGCTGGCTCGACATCACCGCCGGCTGGCTGCGCGAAGGTCGCTCGCCGACCGTGTTCATCCACACCCCGGACAACGCCGACGCACCCACCCTCGCCCGCCGCTTCCACGACGAGGTACGCGCCCGGGTACCCGGGCTGGCGTCCCTGCCCGAGCCGATCCCGGTCGAGCCCACCACCCTCTTCTGATCGCCCGTCCGCGCGCCGGCGACGGCGATTAGCGCTGCCGGGGATGGGCGGCGAAGAACTTCCAGATCAGCTCGGTGGCCGCCACCCCGACGTCGGGTGCCGCCATCCCGCCGCCGGACGCCCCCGGCCAGGAGTGCCCCATGTTCTCGATCACGTAGGACTCGACGTCACTGCCGTCGGCGCAACGTGCCCGGGTGAGCGTGCTGTCGGCGGCCGGCGGACTCGGCGGCGGCGTGACCGGGATGCAGCGCAACCGCTCCTGCCAGGCACCGACCCCGGTCCGGAACTGCTCGGCGTACCGGTCCTGACCCCCGATGAACGTGATCACCGAGACCGGCTGCTTCGGCACGTAGCCGGCGGCGGCGGCCCGCTCGCCGATGAAGCCGCCACTGACCACACCGATCGCCGCGAACGTCCCGCTCGCCTCGACCGCCGCGCGGAAACTCAGGTCACCGCCGTTCGAGATGCCGGTCAGATACACCCGGTCCGGATCGACCCGCCAGGTGTCGACCAGACGGTCGGTGAGCGCGGCGAGGAACCCGACGTCGTCCGCGGAGCCGCAGCAGACCAGGGCGTTGAACCCGCCGCCGATCCCGTCGGGGTAGGCGACCAGGAAGTCCTCCCGGGCGGCCACCTCGTCCAGACCGATCAGCTGGCTCATCTCCCACCCGGTGCTCGGGTACGGATGCAGCGCGATCACCAGCGGCACCGGTGTGCCCGACTCGTACCCGGCCGGCGCGTGCAGCCGGTACTCACGGGTCACCCCGCCGTGGTCCAGCGTCAGCTCGTGTTGTCCCGGCCCGGGCGATGGGACGGGCGCGGACGACGCCGGCCCGGGCCGCTGCGGCGCGGGCGAGGACAGCGGGCCGCTGTCCCCGCCACACGCCGCAACCCCCGTCAGCAAACTGATCGTCACGCACCAACCGGCTATCCGACGCAAGACCCAACCCCTCCCCCGTCCTGGTCCGTCCACCCTCGCCAGCGCGTCACCGCCGGATCAACCCTTTCGGCGTACGCCGAAATGCTGGCAACCTTGACCAGTGATCAGCCTGCGGCTCGGCGCGGCGGACCTGGCCCGGATCCGATTCAGCGACCGCCCGCACCCGGTCGGCACCGCGATCCTGGCCTGCCAGGCGCTGCGCGATCCGGCCCAGGCGGCGCTGATGCCCGACCTGGCCGCCCGCGCCGGGGCGATCGCGGCGACCACCGGCCCGCTGCGACACCTGTTGCCGGCCCGCGGCCTGCTGCCCGACTTCCTCACCCCCTACGAGGGAATCGAATCGGTGGCCGCCGGCATCGAGTCGATCCGGGCCACACCACGGCGTCGGATCACCGCCGAACTCACCGACACATACGCGAACCTGCCACCCAGCCCATGGCGACGACGCCTCGTCGCCGCCGATCCGCAGGTGCTCGGCCTGCTCACCACGGCCCTGCACCGCTACTTCGACGCGGTCCTCGCCCCGGCCTGGTCACACCTGACGCTCAGCCACCGCGACCAGGTCACCCGCTCCGCGCAGACGTACGCCCGATCCGGGGTGGACGGACTGCTCGCCGGCCTCCACCCGGCGATCCGGTGGCGACCGCCCGTACTGGAGATCGACAGCTGGTGGAGCGCGGAACTGTCCGGCACCGGCGAGGGGATCCTCCTCGTACCCAGCCCGCTGACCGGCCTGCGCCCACGCGTACTGGTCCAGCCGGAACAGCCGGTGCTGCTCGTCTACCCGGCCCCGGCACCCGCCGGGTCGCCCCCGTTCGGGCCCGACCCGCTCGCCCGGCTCCTCGGACACACCCGCGCGGCGGTGCTCCGCCGGCTCGCCGAGCCCGGTCGACACACCACGACCGCCCTGGGCCAGCGGGCCGGAATCAGCATCTCGTCCGCCTCCGAGCACACCGCCGCGCTACGCGCCGCCGGGTTGGTCCACAGCGCCCGGGCCGGCGGCGCCATGGTCCACCGGCTCACCCCGCTCGGCCTCCACCTGCTCGCCCAGAACGAGCGCCGGCCAGCGCCGTAGCCGCCCTGCGCATGGGCCGCGTCCCAGAACCAGCTAGACGGCCTTGTCGTCCGGGCCGGTGTCGCGGTTCTCCTGGATCGTGCGGGTGACCTGGTCCAGCAACTGCTTGGGATCGGTCCGCCCGGTCACCTGCACCTCCACCTCCGCCTCGCCGATCCGCATGCGGACGGTGGCACCGCTGGGCTGCTGACTGATCCAGGTCTGGAGCAGGGCGAAGAGGCCGGGCAACAGACTCTGCGCCACCACCGCGATGATGACGGCCTCGCTGAAGCCGGCCCGCCCGCCGCCGGTACGTCCGCCCAGGTCCCGCACCCCGGTACGGAACTCGGGGCGGCGGTGGATCCAGTCGATGAGCGGAACCTGGGCCGGCTGCCTGAGATCCGTGATCATCTGTAGCCGAACGGGCTGCCTCGCGAGCGAGTACGCGTCGGTCACCGGATGCTCCTGTTCAATCGTCGATACCAGGCTGGAACGAGAGCTGTTCTCCGGCGACGGTCACGACACCGGTGACGGCGAACGAGTAGTTCTCGGTGAACGTAGCCGCCCCGTAGTAGGCCTGGTAGGTCCCGCTCACCTGCACCTGGCCCCGCGCCTCGTAGGGCGTCGAGACCTGCGCGGCGGCCGGGCCGAGCACGTCGATCTGCACCGAGGGGTACTGACTGATCGCCCACTTGATCTTTTCGGCATCCTGATAGCCGCTGAGCCGGAAGGGGCAGCCCTGCGGTTCGGCTACGGCCTGCTGAGCGCAGTCGTCCAGATACTTCTTCACCTGCTCGTCGATGCTGCTCCGGGCTGCGGACTTCAGCGCTGGGACGACTTGGATCGGAGTGCCATAGTCGGAGCCGGGCAGCACGGTGACGGTCTGCGGTGCCGTCTCACTGAGCGGGTTGGACGCCACGCTGACAACGTGCACACCCGGCACGGAGAGCACCGAATACACCTGCGGGCTCTCACCCGCCGGCGCCGACGCCGGCACCGGCACCCCGTTGATCATGAGGCCTTGCTGGCCGGTGTCGACGGGAATGGCGGAGATCCCGTTGACGATGTGCCAGCCCTTGAAGACACCGACCGTCGACTCCTCGTCGCGGCGGAGCGTCAGCTTAGCCTCCGTCCGGTTGCCGCCGACGACGAACGAGACCTTGGCGGTCGCTTCGTCGTCCTTTCGGTCGATCGCCTCGATGTCGACGTCGGTCGGCGGCTGGTAGTCGGCCGACTTGATCCTCTCGACGAAGAGGTCGTCGTTCGACACCGCCGCTTCGGACTCCGGACTCAGCCACCCGGCAAGGTCGTCCATGTCGCGGTCCGCCAGAGCCGAGAAGTACCCGTTGACGGCAGCCTCCGGCCGGAAGAATCCCCACTGCACGACACCGAGCAGGCTGGAGAGCAGGCAGACGGACAGCAGAGCGGCCCCACCGATGAGGGCCGGGCGCCGGACATCGATCGGGTCATCTCCGCCGAAGAGTTCCGCGGTGCCGACCACCCGCCTCGGCGGCGTGCCCGGTCCGGCAGCGTCGCCCTCCGCCTGCAATCTCTCCAGCCGATCCAGGCGCAATTCGTTCGGCGGGTGCTCGGCGCAGACGGCTTCGTCCCAGCCGCTGCGCCCGCTTTCGAACGACTTGCGGCGCTCAAGGATGGCCCGCAGACCCTCGGCGTGCCCGGCTACGACCGCACCCATGTCCGCCCGGTACTCCGCCGCTCGGACATCCGTTCGATGCAGCGGCTGCACCAGGTACTTCATGGTCAGCAGGACCGGCCAGAAGAAGATGAAGACGAACAGGTTCGTGGCCGGGTGGGGGAACCTCCGCATCAGCCAGGTCGGCACGGCGTGCACGAGGACGAGCGGCAGCCCGACCCCCCGGACGAAGGCCGAGGTGATCTCATCACCGGTACGCCAGTGCACCAACTCGTGGCTGAGCAGCGCGGCGATCTCCTCCTGCGAATCGGTGAGCAGACCGGTGCTGACGACGATGTGCCGGGCATAGGTGCGCGCGTTCGTGCTGACCAGGTCGTCCTCGACCAGCAGTCGCGGCACACCTGGCAGGCCGAGCCGTTGCGCACACCCGTGCAGGATCGGCATGATCAGCTCCGCCTCGCGGCGGCTGAGCTCGCGCGCGCCCGACACCCGCAGCAGCCGATGCTCCAGCAGGACCCGGTACAGGGTGTAGAGCACCCCCACCAAGATGGCCGCGGCCGCTATTCCGGCCAGCTCGGCGAGCAGGGACACGCCATTATCCACTTCCCTGAACCGGAGGATCGGCACGAGCAGCAGACCGGTCAGGAACGCGAGCGCGGCACCGACGAAACCGCCGATCGCACCGCCGGACTGCTGGAGGAAGGAACTGATCAAGCCCCCGATGATCGGGGCGTCCCGAACCACCTCTGGGATCTGATCCTCAAGGAACCCGCCGCCGGTGAACGAAAAGACAAGGCCGGTGACCACCGCGGACACCACCGCGGTGAACAACGCCACCGGCACGTAGAACCACGCGGCGACGAAGGAGCCGAGCACACCGCGCCAGTCGCGCAGGATCCCGACGCGCAGCCAGACGAGCGCGTTCGGATAGCCCGGCGGACGGTTGGCCAACCGTCCGCCTTCGGGTTCAGCGCGGATGGCGTCGCCGCCGGCATCGGACGGACGCGCCGGTGGCACGGAAGAACTGTCGACCATCTGATGCCGCTGGTCGGCGGAAGGCTGCACCGCATCAGGATCGTGCTGCTGCACGCGAACTCCTTCATGAGGCCGAACAGGGCAAATGGCGACCCGGTTCGCTCGGAACTGGTTTCCGCGAGCAGGTAGCGGGCCGCGTTTCGCTCAGAGAATCAATCCGCGGTAGGGGCAGACCTTACTCCGATCGATGCCTCCCCGCTATCCAGTTGCGCAGCGATTCTTCCTCAGCTAACCCAGGGTTCCGGGCAGTTAGTGCAGAGTGGACAGTCTCAGCTATACGAACAGCGAGTTGAAGATCAGAAAGCCGGCACGGGGCACCAGAGCGACCCAAAATCAGGCCCACCCACCCGTTCGCGGCACCGGCAACAATCGCCAGCCGCATCCCCGTGGCCGGCAACCCTCGAAGCGGCGAGCCCGCTGGTGCGCGACCTGCCGACCGGCAGCGCCGGCTGCGGCTGACGTTGGCAATCTTGGACAGTTCCCGTTAGCTGCTAACGGGAACTGTCCAAGAATGGCGGCTCAGGCGGCGCGGCCGATCGCGAGAGCCCGCCCGCCGGAGACAAGCCCCGCACGGTGCGGCTTGGTCACGGCCAAGGGGCGGGGCGGCAAGCTGCCACCTCGACGCCCCTACCGCAGCGGCATGCAGCAGCTCTTGGGGGCGGCAGGAACTAGCTGGCGGGGATCGCCGTGGTTTCTCGATTCCGCCGATCCCCGCCTCGCCCCACCTACTGCGGCATGTCGCGACCCGGCGGGCAATGAACGTTGTACCGCTTCCATATGCCGCCGATAGAAACGTGCGGATCATATGCGATCCGACGAAACGCCGCGCCGGCCGTCGTGTGGGCGCCCATCCGCGAACCCCTTCCTGTTGCTGACACCCGCTTTGGCTCGACAGCCCCGAAGCGTTTCAGAAAGACGTGCAGCAGCCATGGGCCGAGGATCTTCTCACCCCGGCTGGCACCATCCGCGCCCGAGCACGAGTGCGTTGGGCCAGCTTGTGCGCTCTCATAGCCGGAAGCACCCGCCGAGCGACCACCCGCCACCGGCGTACACGAAAGGCCCCGACCGGCAGAGATCTACCAGGTCAGGGCCTTGTTCGATGGTGCGCCGCCAGGGACTCGAACCCCGAACCCGCGGATTAAGAGTCCGCTGCTCTGCCAGTTGAGCTAGCGGCGCTCGTTGGCAACGGGGAGAACCCTAGCACGCCCTCGGAGCCGGGTTCCAATCCGATACCCGGGTCCTCCCTTCGGCTGAGCTTCTCGGACATTTGGCGAGAACGCCGCACAAGGCTTGGGATGGGCTCATGCCAGACGGCAGCCATGGGGCACGATGTCCGCCAGGTGCGTGAGACAGGGGTGGGGATGGGCAGGTTCGCGCGGGCCGGGGCGGTGGTGGGCGTTCTGGGTCTGGTGGCGTCGCTGGCACTGTCGGGTTGCCGGGAGGAGAGCGGGGGCGCTCAGTTCGTGCCCGGGGAGACGGCCGGCGCGTCTGGCACGGCGACGCCGGAGACACCGGGGACGCCGAGTGGGCCGCCGCTGACGGTGAGCCCGGCCGACGGGGCGAAGAAGCAGCCGGTGAGCGTGGAGATCGACGCCGAGTTGCCGGACGGCGCCACGGTGTCGCAGGTCACGCTGGCCACCGCGAACGGCAAGGCGGTCAAGGGGAAGCTGCGTACGGATGGCTCGTCCTGGGTGCCGTCGGCCCCGCTGAAGTGGTCCACCCGCTACACCGCCACGGTCACCGCGAGCCGACCCGACGGCACGGTCAGCGAGGGCACCAGCACGTTCACCACGATGGCCAAGCCGAACTCGGTGATCACCTCCGGGCTCTACCTGTTCGACGACAAGACGTACGGGGTGGCCATGCCGGTGGTGGCGGAGTTCCACCCGGGCATCCCGGAGAAGGACCGGGCCGCGGTGCAGAAGCGGATGTTCGTGCAGACCGACCCGCCGCAGCCGGGTGCGTGGCACTGGGTGGGCAATGGCACCCAGGCGTACTACCGGGCACCGGAGTACTGGAAGCCGGGCACCAAGCTCTCCGTGCGGATCGCGCTGGCCGGCATCCCGTTGAGCAACGGCCGTTACGGCAACGTCGACCGGAGCGCCACCGCCAAGATCGGCTCCGCCTTCGAGATGAAGGTGACCAACTCCGACAAGCAGATGCGGGTCTACGAGGACGGGCAGTTGATCAAGACGCTGCCGGTCAGCCTGGGCAAGAAGAAGACCCCGTCGTCCAGCGGCACGCTGGTGGTGATGGAGAAGAAGGAAGCGACCGTCTTCGACACGATGGACGACCCGGACCCGGCGAACCGCTACGTCACCGACATCCAGTTCGCCCAGCGGCTCACCTGGGGCGGCGAGTACATCCACGCCGCACCCTGGTCAGAGCACGTCCAGGGGCGGCAGAATGTCTCCCACGGCTGCGTGAACGTCTCCATGGCGAACGCCCGCTGGCTCTTCCAACGTACGAAGATCGGTGATCCGATCACCGTCACCGGCACCGAGCGCAAGCTGGCGCACGGCAACGGCTGGACGCCGTGGAACCTGAGCTGGGCGGAGTTCGTCAAAGGCAGTGCGCTGCCGGTTCCGGACGGTGGTGCCGGTCCGGCCCTGTGACGGGACGGGATGTGCCACTATCCGGACATCCCGCTCCACGTGTTTCGGTTCACCTTCCGCAACGGGTACGTGTTCCGGTGCGTCTGTGATGTGGACGGGCAGCGGACCACGACTGTGAGGACACCATGCGAGTTCGGGACCAGCGCAACCGCCGGCGGGGGGTGCTCGCCGCGGGGGTGCTCGCCGTGGCGTTGGCGCTGACCTCCGCCTGCACCGGCGGCAAGGGCGGCGACAAGGGGCCGGGCTGGCAGGACGGCGCGGAGCAGCCGGCCGCGAAGGCGTCGGCGAGCATCAGCGAGCCGGCCGCCGACGCGAAGGACGTACCTGCCTCCACGGCGATCACCTTCGCCACCAAGGAGTCCAAGGAGACCACGGTCGAGCTGACCGACGCCAGCGGCGAGGCGGTCAAGGGCAAGCTGGCGGCGGACGGCAAGAGCTGGCTGCCGTCGACGGCGTTGACGTACGGCGGGTCGTACACGGCCAAAGTCACCGCGACCGGCGACGACGGCCGCCCGGTGACCGCCACCAGCGCGTTCACCGTCATGGCGAAGCCGGACAAGCAGGTCCGGATCAGCAGCTTCCTCGGCGACGACCAGACCGTCGGAGTGGCCATGCCGCTGATCGTGAAGTTCGGCCGGGCCATCCCGGAGAAGTACCGGGCCGATCTGCAACGGCGGATGACGGTGACCTCGACGCCGGCCCAGGAGGGCATCTGGCACTGGGTCAGCCCCACCGAGGTCCGCTACCGGCCGAAGGAGTTCTGGCAGGCCGGCAGCAAGGTGTCGTACCGGGTGCAGGCGGGTGGGCTGCCGCTGGGCGACGGCTGGTACGGCCGGGCCGACCTGACCGTCGACATCAAGATCGGCCCCAAGCTGGTAATGACGGTGGACAACAAGACCAAGCGGATGGTCGTCACCCGGGACGGCTCGACGATCAAGACGATCCCGGTGAGCCTGGGCAAGAAGAGCACCCCGTCCTCCAGCGGCACCATGGTCGTGATGGAGAAGCTGCGCAAGACGGTCTTCGACACGTACGACGAGCTGGGCCCCGAGGACGGCTACCGGACGAAGATCGACTATGCCCAGCGGTTGACCTGGGGTGGCGAGTTCATCCACGCCGCGCCCTGGTCGGAGGGGCAGCAGGGCACCACCAACGTCTCGCACGGCTGCGTCAACGTCTCGATGGCCAACGGCGCCTGGCTGTTCACCAACACCAAGGTCGGCGACCCGATCGTCGTCAAGGGCACCGAGCGCAAGCTGCAACTCGGCAACGGCTGGACCGACTGGAACGTCAGCTGGGAGCAGTACGTCAAGGGCAGCGCCCTGCCGTACGAGCCGGCCAACGACGAACCGGCCGAGGACGAGCCGGCGGCGGACGACGTGGCCGACCCGGACGTGTCGGCGAGCGCCACCGCCTGAGCCCGCAGTGCCTAACCACGCGGCTCTGCACCACTGAAGCCGGTCAGCCACGGCCTCCAGGCGACGGCCCGATGGTGAGCGCCCCGGTGACACCGGGGCGCTCACCGTGCTGGCTGGGGGTCCCCTCCCCGGCTGATCCGCAGGGTCAGCACGTCGGTGCGGACCGTGATGTGCCCGTGGAAGAGGGCCGCGCCACCCGTTCCGTAGCCGATCTGGGTCGCGGTGATCAGCGGATGCCCGACCGCCACGCCGAGCCGGGCGGTGGACTCCTCGTCGGCGAGCACCGCGGCGAGTTCGATCTCGGCCCGCCGCACCGGCATGCCGGTCGCGCTGGCGAGGAACTCGAACATGTCCAGGTCGATGCTGACCAGCCCGGACGGGTCGAGGTCGCGGTCGTCGAAACGCAGCGGCAGATGGTCACGGATCCAGGCCGCAGGGACGCCGTCCACGGCGAAGAGCCGGTCGACCCGCCACACCGGCGAGTCCGGCTCCAAGCCGAGCACCTTGGCACAGTCGGCGGGACATTTCGCCCGGCTGACCGTGGCGTCCTGAAGCGTCGGCCGGTGGCCCGAGGCGGTGATCCGGTCCCGCAGCGCCGTGACGTCGCCGATCGACACCGGCACCCGCTCGGCGCCGTCGTGCACGAAGGTGCCGATCCCCCAGGTACGGGTCACCACGCCCTCTGCGGCGAGTTGGCCCAGCACCTCACGTACGGTGGCCCGGCTGACCTCCAACCGATCGGCCAGGTCCCGCTCGTTGGGCAGCTTGTCGCCCGACCGGAACTCACTGCCGATCAGCTCCCGGAGCCGACCGTGCGCAGTTTGTAGCGCGGTTTCGCGCCGAGCCATCCGCCTTCACCTCATCGTTCCCCGCCGCCCCGGCGGCCTAGGGAGTGTAGTTCGTCGGTGCCCTCCTGGCCGATCCGCCAGGAGGGCATTACCAGACCTGTTCGAGCACCCGAATGGTGTTGCCGCCGATCACCTTGGCGATCTCGTCGTCGGAGTAGTCGTGCTTGACCAGCCAGCCGACGATGTTCCCAAGCGCCTCGCCCGGGTTCTCCAGCCCGGACACGTACTCCACCCGCGGGTGCTCCGGCCGGTTGCCGGCGTCGTGGGCGTAGTTGCCGGCGTAGGTGTTGTGCACCCCCACGTGGTCACCGAACATGGTGTCCGGGCCGAACGTGACGTGGTCGATGCCGACCAGGTCGACGCAGTACGTGAAGTGGTCCATCACCGACTCGATCGAGTGGTGCTTGTGCGCCTCGGAGAGGGTGGTGTGCGGAGCGGCCTCGATGCCGATCACGCCACCGCGCTCGGCGCAGGCCCGGATCACCTCGTCCGGCTTCATCCGGGAGGTGTCCCAGACCGAGCGGGCGCCGGCGTGGGTGATGAAGACCGGCACCCGACTGGCCTCGATCACGTCCAGGCAGGTCTGGTCGCCGGAGTGCGAGATGTCGATGGCGATACCGAGCTTGTTCATCCGGTCCACCGCGCGCCGACCGAAGTGGGTCAGCCCACCGTCGTGCTTCTCGGAGAGGCCACCGCCGAGCATGTTCGCCTGGCTGTAGGCGATGCCCATCTGGCGGACGCCGAAGCCGTAGAGGATGTCGATCCGGTCCAGCTCGTTCTCGATCGGGCTGCTGCACTCCAGGCCGGCGACCAGGGCCAGCCGGCCGTCCCGCTTTGCGGCGTGGATGTCGGCCAGCGAGGTCGCCAGGAAGACGTGGTCCTGCTTGTAGAGGTCGCTCATCCGCATCCCGAGGGCATAGATGAGGTCGTTCCACTTCCAACCGTTCTCGCTGGTCACGCAGGAGGCACCGGCCATGAAGTTGTCGAAGACCGCGGTCAGGCCGGAGCGGGCCAGGCCCTCGTAGCCGGTGCGCTGACGCGCGGTCCGGTTGTAGGCGCGCAGTTCGCGGACGTCCTCGGGCAGGATCACCGGGTGCTCGTGCAGCGAGATCGCGGCGTGCTCGGTGAGCAGCCGGGTCACCCGCTCACGCTGGGCATCGGTCAGTCCGAGGTCGTGCTCCGGTACCCGACCAACTTCCGTCGCCAACGCGAACACCCGGTAGTCCGAGTGCGGCTCCAGGTACGAGTACGACCTGTGGCCCTGGTACCGGGGGGCGGGTTCTTGCAGCAAGACACCTTCTCCTTCGGAAAACAAACGGTCGCCGGCCGTCACGCGGCCAGCGGGTAGTGGCAGGCAACCGGATGCTCACCGGCGGCCAGCGGCGGTTCGGTGCTGGCACAGGTATCGGTCGCCTGCCAACAGCGGGTCCGGAACCGGCAACCCGACGGCGGGTTGACCGGGCTGGGCGGGTCACCGGCCAACAGGACCCGCTGTCGCTGCTGACGGCCGACCGGATCGGGCACCGGCACGGCGGAGAGCAGCGCGCTGGTGTACGGGTGCCGGGGCGACTCGTACAGGTCGATCTCCGGACCGGTCTCCACCAGCTTGCCGAGGTACATCACGGCCACCCGGTCGGAGATGTGGCGCACCACCGACAGGTCGTGGGCGATGAAGACGTACGCCACGCCCAGCTCGTCCTGGAGCCGTTCCAGCAGGTTGACCACCTGGGCCTGGACCGACACGTCCAGCGCGGAGACCGGCTCGTCGCAGACGATCACGTCGGGGTTCAGCGCGAGCGCCCGGGCGATGCCGATGCGCTGGCGCTGCCCGCCGGAGAACTGATGCGGGTAGCGGTCCAGATGCAGGCTGGGGTCGAGGCCGACCAGGTCGAGCAGTTCCTTGATCCGCTCGACCCGACGCTGGCGGTCCAGCACGTCGGGGTGGATCTCGAAGGGCTGGAGCAGGATCTCCCGGATGGTCCGGCGGGGGTTCAGCGACGTGTACGGGTCCTGGAGCACGATCTGGATTCGCCGGCGCAGCGCGCGCAGTTCCCGCCCCTTGGCCTGGTGCACCACCGACCGGCCGAAGCGCACCGCGCCCGAGGTGGGCTGTTCCAGCCCGACCAGCATCCGGGCCAGCGTGCTCTTGCCGCAGCCGGACTCGCCCACCACGCCGAGCGTCTCGCCCCGGCGCAGGTCAAAAGAGACCCCGTCGACGGCCTTGACCATCCCGCCCGAGGTGAACGGGATCCGCCCCTTGACCGGGAAGTGCTTGACCAGGTTCTCGACCCGTAGCACCACGTCATCGTCGGGTGGCACCGAGCACCTCCTCGTGGTGGTGGCAGGCGCTGGCCCGGTTGGCCGGCAGCGCCCGAAGCGGCGGCAGGGTCACCAGGCACTCGTCGGTGGCCCGAGGGCAGCGCAGGTGGAACGGGCAGCCGGCGGGCAGCCGGGCCGGGTTGGGCGGGGCGCCCGGGATCGCGTAGAGCTGCTCGTCGCGCCGGTCCACCCGGGGCATCGAGGCGAGCAGCCCTTCGGTGTAGGGGTGGGCCGGACCGACGAAGATCTGTTCGACCGTGCCGCGTTCGACGATCCGGCCGGCGTACATCACCGCCACGTCGTCGGCGACCTCGGCCACCACCCCCAGGTCGTGGGTGATCAGCAGCAGGCCCATCCCGCTGTCCCGTTGGATCTCCGCGAGCAGCTCCATCACCTGGGCCTGCACGGTCACGTCCAGGGCGGTGGTGGGTTCGTCGGCGATCAGCAGGTCCGGCTCCAGGGAGATGGCCAGCGCGATCATGATGCGCTGGCGCATACCACCGGAGAACTGGTGCGGATAGTCCCGGATCCGGTCCTTGGCCGCCGGGATCCGAACCCGGTCGACCAGCTCGATCGCCCGGCGTCGGGCGTCGGCCTTGGACATGCCCCGGCGGACCCGCAGCACCTCCATGATCTGGTGCCCGACGGTGAAGACCGGGTTGAGCGCGGCCATCGCGTCCTGGAACACCATGCCGATCTCTTCGCCGCTGACCCGGTCACGCTGCTTGCGCGGCAGGGTGAGCAGCTCCCGGCCCCGCAGCCGGACCGAACCGGTGATCGTGGCGGGCGGCACGTCGAGGATGCCCATCACCGCCTGCGCGGTGACGCTCTTGCCCGAGCCGGACTCGCCGAGGATGGCCAGGGTCTGCCCGGAGTCGACGCCGAGCGACACCCCGTTGACCGCGTTGACCGGCCCGCTCGGGCCGGGAAACGCGACCCGCAGGTCGGCGATCTCCAACAGGGTCATCGCAGCACTCCGGCTCTGCCGAGGAAGTCCCGCACCACCTGCTGGAACAGTTCGGGCTCCTCCAGCTGCGGGGAATGGCCGGAGTTCTCGAACACCATCAGCTCGCCGTTCGGGATCAGGTCCGCGATGACCTGCGAGGCCGCCACCGGGGTACGCCAGTCGTGCCGGCCCACGGTGACCAGGGTCGGGCAGGTGATCGACGGCAGCTTCGGCTTGAGGTCGTAGCGGGGCATGTTCTGCCCGAAGGCCGCGTTGTGGGTCCGGTAGTGGAAGCGGGTGGCGGCCAGCCGCGCCTCGTCCTTGGCCGGGTCGTGCTGGTGGTCGTAGAGCGGCAGGATGGCCCGCCAGTACTCACGCAACTGCTCGTTGCTCTCGAACCGGCCGGTGCCGATCCGTTCGATGACCCACTCCGGGATCACCGAACGGTCGGTGTTGCGGGCCCGCTCCACGGCCAGGTGGTCGTGCGCGGTGTCCGCCGCGGTGTCCCGCAGCACCAGCGCGGAGACCCGGTCCGGGTGGGCGATGGCGTACTCCAGGGCGATGAACCCGCCGTACGAGCCGCCGGCCATGACGATCTTCTCGTAGCCGAAGTGCTCCCGGATCGCGTCCACGTCGGCCACCCACTGCTCGTGGGTGAACGGTTCGTCGTCGCTGGACTCGCCGGATCCCCGGGCGTCGAAGACGATGACCCGCATCCGGTCGGAGAACGGGCCGAACGAGCGCTTGGGCTCACTGCGCGAGCCCAGACCCGGCGCGCCGTGGTGCACGATCATCGCCGGCCCGTCCTCGGGGCCGAACGCCTCGACGACCAGTTCCGCTCCGTTGATTTTCATCGGACCCCCTCGATGACGTTGAATGCCAGGTCGCGCGGGTAGCCGGTGAGCCGGCGCGGGCCGGCCTCCTGCACCAGGACCGTGTCGGAAATGCGGTAGCCGGCGTGGCCGGGAACGTAGACACCGGGCTCGCTGGAGAGCAGCATCCCGGGGGCGAGCACGGTGTCGTCGCCGTCCTCGACCCACGGCGCCTCGTGGTTCTGCAACCCGATGCCGTGCCCCTGCCGGTGCCGGATGTAGTCGCCCAGTCCGTGCTCCCGCAGCACGTCCAGGCAGATCTTGTTGACCTCGGCGCAGCTCCGCCCGGCGATCATCGCCTGGGTGCCGACCTCCTGCGCCTCCCGGTCGGCCTCGTAGTAGCGCACCTGCTCGGCGGTGGGCTCACCGACGATGAAGGTGCGTTCGCTCTCCACGAACCGGCTGGCCACCGCCGCGCCGAGGGAGAGGATCAGCGTGTCGCCCGGCTGGATCCGCCGACGGGTCGGCAGTCCGTGCGGCAGGGCCGAGTTCGGCCCGGCGTAGACGAGCCCACCGGCCAGCTTGGTGGTGTAGACCACCAGGTCGTAGTGGGCGTACATCCGGTCGGTGCCGTACCCGATCACGTGCCGGGCGATCTCGTCCTCCCGCGGCAGCGGGCCGCCGGAGGCCAGCGCCTCCTCGATCAGCCCTCGCCCGGCGGCGAGCATCTCGTCGCAGATCCCAGCGGCCGCCTCGTGGAACGGGATCTCCTCGGGAAACTTGCGCAGCCGCAGCTTCGCCACCGCGTCGGTGGTGACCAGCTCGGCGCCGCCGATGGCCCGGGACAGTGCCCGGTACGCGGCCACCGACACGCCGGCGCTCACGCCGATGCGGCGTCCCGCCCCGCCGGGGCGGGACAGCGCGGCGGCCAGGGTCTCCTCGGCGCTGACCACCCCCGGGTACTCGAAGTAGCTGACCATCGGGGTGGTGACGCCCTGCTGCGCGGCGTACTCCTCGTCGAGGCGCGGGATCACCAGCAGCGGGTCACCCTCGCGCGGCATCCACAGGTAGACCGGGCGCTCGGTGGCGATGTAGAAGAAGCCACTGAGGAAGGCGACGTCCGCCGGGGACGTGGCCAGGAAGCCGTCCAGGCCGCGCTCGTCGAGCGCCTCGCTGAGTCGGGTGCGGACGCTGGTGTAGAAGCTCTCGGGCAGTCGCACTGGTCAGCCTCCGTTGCGGCGGGGATCACGGGTGTCGTTGAACCGCATTCCGGCGAGGGTCGCGGAGAGCACCAGCAGCAGGATCGCCAGGGACGGGAAGAGCGTTTGCCACCAGGCGATCGCGATCGTGCCGCTGCGCTGGGCGTTGAGCAGGATCCGTCCCCAGGACCAGGCGTCCGGGTCGCCGAGGCCGAGGAAGCTCAGACCGGCCTCGGAGATCACCGCCCGGGAGGCGGTGAGCAGCACGCTGACGATCATCAGCGAGACGACGGCGGGCAGGATCTCGCGGGTGACGATCCGCCAGCCGGTGGCGCCCAGCACCCGGGCCCCGTCGATGTAGGGCATCGCGCTGATCACCAGCCCTTGCGAACGGATCAGCCGGGCCACCTCGGGCCAGGCGAAGAATCCGATGATCAGCGTCAGGGTCCAGACGCTCGGGCTCACCACCGCGGCCAGCATGATCATCAGCGGCAGGGTGGGCAGCGCCAGCATCACGTCGGTGATCACCGTGGCGAACGCGTCGATCGGGCGGAAGTACGCCGCCGCCAGCCCGATCGCGGTGCCCAGCACGATCGCGATCAACGAGGCGGCCAGGCCGATCACCAGACTGGTCCGGGTGCCCCAGACCACCTGGGCGAAGATGTCCTGCCCGAGGTCGTCGGTGCCGAACCAGTGCGCTCCGGACGGCGGTTGCAGCACGTCCGGGCCGGCGCCGCTGGGCTCGTCGGCGATCAGCGGCGCGAAGACCGCCATCAGCACCATCACGAGCAGCACCAGCACCGACAGCGCCACGGTGGGCTGACGCAGGTAGGCGTACCAGGAGGACCGCTTGCTCGTGGCCGGAGCGACCGGCGGAATCGCCTGCTCGGTCAGCACGGGGGCGCTCACGGCACCCTCCCTTCGTTGGTGGCGGCGCTCACGGCGGTTTCTGAGTTCGCGACTGCGGGGCTCCGCTTCGCTGCACTCCTCGCGCTCACAGCCGGATCCTGGGGTTGAGAACGGCGTAGAGCATGTCGGTCAGCGCATTGGCGATCACTACGGTGACGGCGAGCATGATGAACGCCCCCTGGATCACCGGGTAGTCCTGCTGCCCGACCGCCTCGTAGATCAGCCGGCCGACCCCGGGGTAGGCGAATACCGTCTCGGTGAGCACCGCGCCGCCGACCAGGGTGCCCAACTGGAGACCCATCAGGGTCAGCGCCGGCAGGATCGCGTTGCGCAGGCCGTGCTTCCAGACCCGACGCCGGGCCGAGAGGCCGCGGGCCTGCGCGGCGCGGATGTAGTCCTCACCGAGGACTTCGATCATGTTGGTACGTAGGGTCAGCGCGTACGGGCCGAGCTGCACCAGGATCAGTGACAGCACCGGCAGCACCAGGTGGTGGGCCAGGCTCAGGTAGGCCCCGACGCCCCGGGTGTCCGGGTCGATCGCCCCACCGATCGGGAACCAGCCGAGCTGGGCTCCGAAGAAGACCAGCAGCAGGATGGCGACGCTGGGCACGAAGAGCGCATTCGCGCTGATGCCGAAGCCCTGGAGCGCGCGGTCGAGCCACTTGCCACGGTTGACCGCGGCGGTCACGCCGATCGGGATACCGACGGCGATGGTGAGGACGAACGCGCTGCCGGCCAGCAGCAACGTCCACGGCAGGCGGTCGAGGATGATGTCGGTGACCGGCTGGATCTGCCGGAACGAGATGCCCAGGTTGCCCTGGACCAGCTCGCGCAGGTACGACACGTACTGCTCCCACAGCGGACGGTCCAGGCCGTACGTCTTGAGCAGGGCCGCCTGCATCTCCGGCGTCATGTCCCCCTCGACCATGAGGGTCGTGGGGTCCCCCGGCAGTAGCCGGAGCAGGAAGAAAGTCGACGTGATCGCAATCCACACGGTCAGGACGGCCTTCAGTGCCCGGCTGAGCACGAAACGCACCACGGGGGACCCCTCCTTTCCCTCTGGTTGGGGGTTACTTGACCGGGGTGACCTGGGCCAGCGAGTACGCGGTGACCATGCCGAGCAGGTCCGACGGCGACGGAGTGAAGCCGGTGAACTTGCTGGCGTTGTAGGCGAACTGGAAGTTCTCCACGTACAGCGGGGTCAGGTACGCCTGCTCGTGCACGACCTGGTCAAGGTTCTTGATCTTGACCTTGAACGCCTCCGGGTCGGTGGTGCCGGCCGCGTCGTTGATCAGCGTGTCCATCTCCGCCGACTCGAGCAGGTTGTAGTTGATGCCGCCCGGGTTGCTGGACAGGTAGGTGCTGCGCAGCTGGTCCATCGGGTTGTCGAACACGCCCCACTGCGAGGCGTCGATGTCGTACTCGCCGTTCTTGGTGCGGGTGAGGAAGGTGTTCCGCTCCACGCACTCGTTCTCCAGCTTGATGCCGGCCTTGGCCGCGCTCTCCCGGAAGAGCTGCACCACGCGGGTGATGTTCGCGTTGGACTGGTCGCACGCCACGCCGAAGGACAGCTCGTCGAAGAAGCCGTCGTTGTTGGCGTCCTGGTAGCCCGCCGCGGCCAACTTGGCCTTCGCCCCCGCCGGGTCGAACGGGTACGGCTGGATCTCGGTGTTGTCGTACTCGGCGAAGATCGGCGAGATCGGCCCGGACATCTGCTGGCCGTCACCCTGGAGCACCGCGTCGATGATCGCCTTGGTGTCGACCGACATCGACAGCGCCTGCCGGACCTGCTGGTCGGCGAGGTACTTGTTCTTCATGTTGTAGGTCAGGTGCGCGAAGCCCAGCGCGCCGACCTTCTCCAGCTTGATCTTCGAGTCGTTCTCGAAGGTCTTCGCCGCCGACACCGGCACCGGGGTACCCATCAGGTCGATGTCGCCGTTGCGCAGCGCCAGCATCATCGTGTTCACGTCCGGGTAGACCCGGTACTCGACCTGGCTGACCGCGGCCTTGCCCTCCGGCGCGAGCGGGTAGTGCTCGTTGCGCTTCATCACGTAGCGCTGGCCCTTGGTCATGCTGTCCAGCACGAACGGCCCGGCACCGACCCAGTTCGAGTCGTTGGGGAACTTGGAGAGGTCGCCGGCCTTCTCGAAGATGTGCTTCGGCACGATCGACATCCAGAAGCCGACACCCTCGGCGAACGGCGCGTACGGCTGGGAGAGCTTGAACTTGACGGTGGTCGCGTCCGGCGCCTCGATCGATTCGACCCAGGTCAGCTTCGCCGCCACGTTGCCGAGCTTGTACTCCATGATCTTCTCGGCGCTGAACTTGACGTCCTCGGCGACCACCGGCTGACCATCGGTCCACTTGAAGTCGTCGCGCAGCTCGAACACGGCAGTCTTGCCGTCGTCCTCGTAGCGGTACTCCTTGGCCAGCTCGGGGGCCTTCTGCGCGTTCTCGTCGATCCGCAGCAGGTGCGGGTACATCGCGTTGAGGATCCACGAGTCGGTCTTGCTCAGCGACTGGAGCGGATTGAAGTTGCTCACGTCGGTGGTGGTACCGATCCGCAGCACCGTGTCCGACGAGCCGCCGGAGGACGAGTTGTCCTCGTTCAGACCACAGCCGGAGACACCCAGCGTGGCCACCACGCCGAACGCGACAGCGAGCCGCCACCGACCCTTGACTGTCTT